>JAAZMU010000084.1 GCA_012798645.1 Patescibacteria group bacterium
CCTTCAAGCTGTTCTCTCATATTCATTATTTCCTCAATTTCTGCTTCGCTTTTTTCTTCTAAGAATTCAAGTAAGGGTGTTTCTCCGATCCAAGAAATTGCATCTTCAATACTTTCAACACCTGGAAGCTCAACTACAATTCTATCGTTTCCGTAGATTTGGACAATAGGTTCTGTTACACCATAAATGTTTACTCTTCTTTCAATCACGTCTCTTAAGCCAAACATGGCATTTTCTTTTTCTTCGGAGCTAACTTGACTTAAATCAGCTTCGTATTCTAAATGCACGCCTCCTTTAAGGTCTAATCCTAGACTAAAACCTTTATCATTTAAAGGTTCTTTTCCTATTTTCTCAAGTCCTTGATTGATTAGATTGGGAAAAAGAAAAGCACTTGCAATGAGTGCAAGTAGAGCAATTAGAATGAAATAAAGATTAAGCGCTTTATTTGTCATATAATTGAAATATAGTGCTTAAATAGCAATTTGTCAACTAAAGAAGGGATAGCTTGTGCTAATCCCTTTTGTTTAAGTTCTTCTTTTAAGTTTTGAAGAAAAACTTCTCTTTCCTTAGAATCTCCTACGAACTCATATTGCTCTTCAAAATGGTAGCCATTGTCTTCATAAGTTACTATGATGACAACTTTTGCTGTTTGAGCAGGCTTTATAGAAACCCCCATGAGGTGGAGCATTCCAATAACCATGAGCCCCATTATAAGAGCAACTGCTATCAAAATGACAGCTTGCTGTATCAGATCTTCAAGATCCATACCTATGGTTTAATATAATTTTAGTAATTTGTCAAAAAAAGAAGGGATAGCTTTATACTAACCCCTTTGGTTTTCGTCTTCAAAAAACATAACTGTGTGCTCTCCGTGTCGGAGTACTTCTCCCGATTCTTCGCTAAGGGCACAAAGAAGAGAGAGTGCAATGTTTACGTCTAATTCTCCAACGTGGGTCATTGCTCTTAGGTGCACCTCCTCATCGGAAAAGGAAACCATATATTCCTTCTGGCTCCATTTAGGATCCGCACTCTTCATGCGAGTTGTCACTTTTAAGTGGTATTCTCCTTGAGGAATGTTTGGTGCCCACAGAGCATACGTTAATTTGTCTGCGGATAAATGGTAGCGTCCGCCAATAATATATGTCTCTGTTTCATTTTTTAAATATGCATGGATACTAATGTCCTTGCATATCGTTCGGTCTCCCATACTTACCCCACTTACCAGTGGAGCAACCCCTATAACAGCAATGATGCTTAGCACCATTACTAATCCGACTTTTCTTGTCGTCATGCTTATACTTTAGCATAATTGTATGGTTTTGTCAATGGTGTTTGTTATAAAAAAGGAGGGGTTGCTTTGTTATGCTAACCCCTTTTGGTTTAGTTCCTCCTTCAAAGTCTGAAGGAGAACCTCTTTCTGGGCGGGTGTAAGGCTCGTGAGACCTTCGGTCTCCTTGCACTCGCTTTGAGCGATGAGCTCATGGAGTGCGTGCTCGTTGTTGTGAGCAACACCCATACTTTGGACGGACATTATACCGCCACTACCGCCATATGAATATCCGCCTAGAATAGTAACTGGATACTCATACTTGGCAATTTCTGTCCAAGGCCCCCACGGCATATGGCGGTCTAGTTCTGAAATCCATACCCATGTGTGTCCATGCAGGCACACGTTCAGGGTGTACTTACCCGTTGGGATCCAGTCTGGAATCCATAGGGCATAGCAAATATATCGCCCTTCTGGCTCCAGCCAGTAGTATCCGTCGATCTCAACTCTCTCTACAAACTTCCCGCTATCTTCAAGATAGACAAGAAGTTTGAAGTAGTCACCTACCTCTTCGCGTTCACAAGTGAAAGCATAAGGTGATCCTGCTTCCATGGTCACTCCAGCAAAGCTTCCGCTTGGACGGATATAATACGAAACGAACTCTGCACTCGCTCCAGTCGCCAAGACGGCAACTATTATAACGACAATGGCCGAAACCACTACCGCTAATCCGACTTTCTTTGTCGTCATGCTTATACTTTTAGCATAATTATGTTATTCTGTCAAGAGTTACCCTCCGCAACAATTCTTGTATTTCTTACCTGAACCACAAGGACAAGGTTCGTTTCTACCAACTTTCTTTTTTAAAGACAAAACTTGTTTGATAACTTCTTTAGGTTGGATAGTGATTTGTGCTTTTAGAATAGAATCAATGATTTTAAAATCAATGTCTTTCATTAAATCTTCAAACATAATTCTTCCCTCTTTTTTGTATTCTATTAAAGGGTCTCTTTGACCATAGGCTCTGATTCTGACTGACTCTCTTAAACTTTCCATATTTTCTAAATGCTCTTGCCACATTGTGTCAATTATTCTTAAAGAGGCAATTCTTTCAATTTGTTTCATATTATCCTCGCCCACTTCTTTAATTTTATTAAGATAGGCTTCTTTGTTTTCTTGAACCTTTTCAAGCAAAAACGCTCTTAATGTGTTATCATCAGCTTTTTTAAGAATAGCATCTCTTTCCTTATAAATTCTTGTGCGTTGAATGTTTAAAACATCATCGTATTCTAAAGTGTATTTTCTTGAATCAAAATGCATACCTTCAATTTTAGATTGTGCAGATTCAACACTCTTAGAAATTAAATTGTTTTCAATGGGCATATCATCTGGAATGTTAAACCTTTCCATAATAGTCATTATTCTGTCTCCTCCAAAGATCCTTACTAGATCATCTTGAAGAGAAAGGTAGAACTCTGATGTGCCTGGGTCTCCTTGTCTTCCTGCTCTTCCTCGTAATTGATTGTCAATTCTTCTAGCTTCATGCCTTTCTGTTCCAATAACATAAAGACCGCCTAGATCAAGAACAGCTTGTTTTTCTTCTTTGCTTCCAGGATTTCCGCCTAGGATAATGTCAACTCCACGCCCTGCCATGTTTGTGGCAACAGTTACTCCTCCTTTTTTTCCAGCTTGAGCAATGATTTCTCCCTCTTTTTCATGGTTTTTTGCATTTAAAATACTGTGTGGGATTCCTTCTCTTTCAAGAAGTTTGCCTAGATATTCGTTTTTTTCAATAGAAGTTGTTCCTACTAATATGGGTTGTCCTTGCTCGTGTTTTTCTTTAATTTTTACAATAACAGCCTCAAACTTGGCTTTTTCTGTTTTGAAAATCTTGTCTTTAAGATCTTTTCTAATCATTTTCTTGTTTGTGGGAACAATAATTACATCAAGTTTGTAGACTTTGTCAAACTCTTCAGCTGAAGTAATAGCGGTTCCTGTCATTCCTGCAAGTTTAGCATACATTCTAAAATAGTTTTGAAAGGTAATGGAGGCTAGTGTTAATGATTCTGGTTTAACTAAAACTCTTTCCTTGGCTTCAATTGCTTGGTGTAATCCTGCTGACCATCTTCTTCCAGGCATAAGACGACCTGTTGAAGGGTCTACAATAACAATTTCTCCATCTTTAACAACGTAGTCTTTATCTCTAAAAAAAAGTGTGTTAGCTTTTAGGGCTTGTTCTAAAAAGTGTAAATATTTAATACCTCTTTCATTATAGATGTCTCCTTTGCCTAAGATTTCCTCTACTTTATTAATTCCTGCTTCTGTTAGAGTGGCTACTCTTAGCTTTTCATCGATTTCATAATCTATTTCTTTTTTAAGCCTTGGAATAATTCTTGCAAACTCTAAATACCATTTAGAGGATTCTGTATCAGGCGCAGAAATAATTAAAGGGGTTCTTGATTCATCAATCAAAACAGAGTCAACCTCGTCAACAATTACATAGTTTAGGTCTCGTTGTACTTTGTCTTTAAAGCTAAAAACCATATTGTCTTTTAGATAGTCAAAGCCAAGTTCATTGTTTGTAGTATATGTAATATCTGCTAAGTAGGCTTCTTTTCTTGTACAAGGTTTTAAATAGTCTTCTACAATTTTAAAGCCTCCTAAAGCATCTCTAATCTTGTCTTCCTCTTCTTCTTTTTTAAATTGAGGGTCGTATAAAAAGGATTGTTCATGATTTAAGCACGAGGTAGAAAGTCCTAGAAAATGGAATATTTGTCCCATCCAAACCATATCTCTTCTTGCTAAATAGTCATTTACAGTAACTAAATGAGCACCTTTTCCTGAAAGTGCATTAAGATAAAGTGGGAGGGTTGCAGTTAATGTTTTACCTTCTCCAGTCTTCATTTCTGCAATTTTTCCTTGATGCAAAACAATCCCTCCAATAAGTTGCACTCTGTAATGTCTTTGATTTAATACTCTTTTAGAGGCTTCCCTTAAAAGAGCAAAAGCTTCGGGCAAGAGATCATCTAAACTTTCTTTTTCTTTGATTCTTTCTTGAAAGGCTTGTGTTTTTAAAGGGAAATCTTCATCTTTTAATTGAGAAAATTCAGCCTCTAAGCGATCAATTTTATCTAAGAGAGGATTTAATTTTTTAATGTATTTTTCATTAGCATCACCAAAAATTTTAGTTAAATTAAACATAGGCTTACTTTATGTTATAGAATTTAGGAATTACCATAGAAGACAAGTGTATTTGCGGTGAATAGTATTTTAGCTTTTTAGCTCCTTCAAAGTGTTTAAACCTTGAATTTAAAACCCTTTCCGTGATTCCTGCCACATCAACTTTTTTTGAATATATTTTAATTCCTAAATTTGAAAATACTTGCAGATTAAAAGAACTTTTCAAAAAGGCACTGTATTTAAAAAGAGACTTTAATGACTTAAATTCGTTTTTAATGGCTGTGGGTTCTTTAGAAAATCCATTAACTATTCCGAGCATGCCTTCCTTAGTTAAGGACTTAGTAGCAAGCTTTAAAAAATCCTTATCTTTGAAATCAGGATTTTTGGAGTCAATAATGATAATGTCAAAATAGTTTTGGAAGTTCTCAATGTATTCTTTTGCATTATCAAACACTATTTTAACATTTGGCTCTCTTTTAAAAAAATGCTCTTCAAAAACTTCTTGCAATTTTTCTTTATCGGATATGAAAAAGAGCTCGTTTACGGTTTTGTGTTTTAAAATTTCTTTAATAATACCTCTGTCAAATTCACTAATAAAGAGCACTTTCTCTACTTTTGGATGAGAGAACATTATGGAGTGTGCTATTATTTCGCTAAATACAAACTCATACTTTTCAATAAATTGAATTAAATCATTAACAATAAATAATTTTCCTAAAAAAGGATTTTCAATTACCTTTACACTCTCTCCTTTTATTGTTTTTGAAACAATATTTTTTTTAACTTTGTATCCGATCTTAAAATCATGATCAGATGTTTTTTCGTAGAAATACTTCATTTACCTTGTTTCTCTATACTTTTTAATCTGGACCTGTAAACTATCTTTAACATCAACAATAGCTTTTCTTAAATCATCCATTGTTGATTCTGCCCGCAAGAGTTTTCCTTTTACTTGTATTTGTGCTTCTGCTCTGAAAACATTTCCTTTGTATCCGTGCTCTAATTTGCATAATTCTACTTCAGCGAGTAGCAGTTCTGTATTTCCTAAAAACTTTTCAAGGCTTTTAATTTTGTCTTCTGTAAACTCTTTTAAGGCACTATTTAATGTTATGTTTTTTGTTTTAATAGCAATATTCATAACTAGTTAAACTATAACAAAAAAACTAATATTTTACAACTTTTTAGCCTAATCTTCTGATTTCCTCAACTAAATCAATGTTGAACTTTTCTTTAACTTTAGTTTTTGCAATTAAGATTAAGTCTTCAATGTCTTTTGAAGAAGCATTGCCTAAGTTAATAATCCAGTTTGCGTTTTCATAAGAAATAATGGCATCTCCTACTTGTTTTCCTTTAAGTCCACAATCATCAATTAGTTTACCTGCATAATAGTTTTCTCCGTTTTTAAAGATAGAGCCAATTGAATATCCCTTAATACTTTTTCTTTTTTTAAAGAATGTTTTAACAAGCTCTTCATTGAAATGACCTTTAAACTCAAGAAGGGCTGAAAGGATGATTAAGTCTTTGTTTTTTTTAAAAATGCTGTCCCTGTAATTAAATAAGCAATCTTGTTGTTTGAATGTTTTGACCTTGTTTCCTTGAAGTACTTTGACTTGTTTGACCATATTTCCGATTGTAAAATTAGGAACGCCTGCATTTCCGAATAAGGCACCGCCAATAGTACCTGGTATGCCGATTGCCCACTCAATCCCGCCTAAGTTAAGCTCTTTTGCTTTTAAAACTAGATCTCTTAAAAGGAGACCTGCTCCCACTTGAATAGTATTGTCTTTAATTAAAATATCTTTAAAGTTTAATTTAATAACAATACCATTAAAGCCGTTATCAGAGACTAGGACATTGCTTCCTTCTCCTAATACAAAAAAAGGAAGGTTTAAAGCTAGAACTTTTTTAAGCTCTTCTTTAGAACTTACCTCTGTATAATATTTTGCTTTGCCTCCTATTTTAAAAGTATTTTTATTTTTTAGTGAAACGTTTTCTTGCATAGGGTTAAAAAGGCCGAGGGGCTACTCCTTACTATGTCTTTTGTGAGTGCGACCTCGGCCAATATTATAATATCAGGTTGTAATATTTTTGCAAGGTATAGCAAAAAACCCCACAATCGTAGGGTCTTTCGCCGACATAGTGGAGATTTTTACACTCACAATTATTATATATCACAGATTAAAGAAAAAGTCAAATTTTTTTGTTTTCGTCCTTTTGAACTCGTCAGTTCAGACACACATCTGAAGAACAATGCAATTTTAGTTCCCTAAAATTGCGAAAAGGATTTAGGTGTTTTTATAACGGCGCCGATGCTTGAGATAATCATATAAAAATGCGGAAAACCAGACTCCTGTAAAAATTATTACCATCATCCTAAAAGCTAGGAATGTGTTACTTGGTGCTGTTTTACTTAATAGCGTGGCAATATACCCTCCGAATACAAAGAAGTATACGTGCGTGAATCCCCTATTCATAACGTATTCCTGCATTAATTTCACCTATGCTCCTTGATAACATATTGTAGATGTTTTGTCAACCCGTGTCAGAAAAGCGCAATCTGATGCTTAGCAAGCTCATAAAACTTGCCTTTGTTTTTCATAAGGGCTTTAAAGTTTCCTTCTTCCACTATTTTCCCATCTTCAAAAACAAATATCCTGTCTGCTTTTTTAATGGTAGAAAGTCTGTGTGCGATAATAATGGTGGTTCTTCCTTTGATGACATTGGATATGGCTGCCTGTATTTTGCTTTCTGTTTTAGCATCTAAAGCTGAAGTTGCCTCATCTAGGATTAAAATCGGAGCATCCTTTAAAATTGCTCTTGCAATGCTTAGTCTTTGCTTTTCTCCTCCTGAAAGCTTAACTCCTCTATCTCCAATAATCTCATTTAGCTTGTTTTCACTTTTGTTAATTAGACTCCAGATATGGGCTTTCTTGCAAGCTTTTCTAATCTCTTCTTCAGAGTTTTTATCTCCATTTACTTTTAAATTCTCTAAAAAGCTTGCATTTAAAAAAGTATTATCTTGGAAGACAATGGCAATATTTTTTCTTAAAGAATCTAGGTTAATGTCTTTTAAATTGTGTCCGTCTAAAAGAATCTCACCTTTTTGAATGTCATAGAATCTTGAGATTAAATTGGCGGTAGTTGTTTTGCCTGAACCAGTATGCCCCACAAAAGCAATAACTTCTCCTGCTTTAATATTAAAGGAAAGATTTCTTAAGGCTTGTTTTGGTGTTTTATAGGCGAAGGATACATTTTTAAATTCAATGTTTCCTTGTGCTCTTTCAATCTTTAAAGCATTTTCCTTGCTTTTAATTTTAGGCTCCTTGTCCCAGGTTTCAAAAAATAAATTGATTTTTTCTCTTCTCCAAGAATAATTAAAAATATTCCAAAAAAGAGAATTAACAATACTAATTAAAATACTAC
>JAAZMU010000085.1 GCA_012798645.1 Patescibacteria group bacterium
GGAGGTATTATCTGGCAACTTTATCAAGCTGATATGCTTGTTTCTAGTTTTCCTAATTTCAAAGAGTATAATAGGAAGGTGAAAAGTTTTTTTATACCAAAGATTATTCAGGGAAAAGTGGCGAATAAGGTTGTGAATGAAAATCTAAGTTTTTTAATCCCCTCTTCTCTTGAGTATGATAATGATTTTCCTAATTTCTTAAAGTCTTTGTTTAGGAAGAATTTTTAAATTTGCAACTAATTTAAAAAAGTGATATTCTATACCATAAGTTTTATGATTTTCAAGAGAAAAACAAACAATTTAAATGAATTAAAAGAAACAGAAGAAATTATTAAATATGTTAAGGATTTAGAAGATAAGATAAATTTACTAGAACAGAAAATTAAAAAGGTTGAGAAAGAGTCTTTAAAGAATTTTAGTAAGTTTTCTATTTCGCGCTTTAATTCTTTTAATGATATGGGAGGGGATCAAAGCTTCACATTAGCGCTTTTAGATAAAGAAAACAATGGCTTTATTCTAACCTATTTGTTCCATAAAGATGGAGTAAGACTATTTACAAAACCAATAATAGATGGTAATTCAAATTATCAGCTATTAGATGAAGAAAAGATAATTTTAAGACAAGCAATAAATGGTAAAGGCGAATCAAAAAAATGAATACATTAAAGAACGACCACCTGTAGTGGTTGTTTTAGGACATATTGATCACGGAAAAACATCTCTTTTAATGGCAATAAAAGATTTTAGGGTTTTGGGAAGAGAAGAGGGAGGAATAACACAACATGTTGGAGCATATCAAATTAAGTATAATAACAAGAAAATTACATTTATTGATACACCTGGACATGAGTCTTTTTCAGCTATAAGGGGGAGGGGTGCAAGTGTGGCAGACATTGCAATTCTTGTGATTGATGCATGTGAGGGAATTAAAAAACAGACGAGAGAAGCGATAAAGCATATTAAAGAATCAGGCGTGACTTTAATTATTGCTCTAAACAAGATTGATAAAAGCTGTGCTAATCCAGAAAAAGTAAAGCAAGAGCTTTTAGAAGAAGATATTATTGTTGAGTCTTTTTCAGGTAAGGTTCCTGCGGTTGAGGTTTCTGCTAAAACAAAGCAAGGAATAGATGATTTACTGGAAATGATTTTGCTTGTAGCTGAAATTGAAACACTTCAAGGAGATTTAAGAGAAAAAGGGGAAGGTGTAATCATTGAATCTAGACTTGATGCGCAAAAAGGAGGAACAGCAACATTAATTTTAACTAAGGGAGTTATGAGAGAAAAGGACTTTATAGGGACAGGCTCAGTATATGGAAGGATAAAAACATTTGAAAGTTTTGACTTAAAAGATATTAAAGAAGCTTTTGCTGGAGATCCCATTTTAATTAGTGGTTTTAACCATGTTCCTAATGTAGGAGAAATTGTTAAAGTATATGATTCTTTAGATGAAGCTAGGAAAAATATTAAGCCTAAGAAAGACCTACAGGAAAAAGAGGATGCTTTTATAGGAGACAAAGTATTAAATTTAATTATTAAGGCAGATGTTGCTGGGTCTTTAGAAGGCATTTTGGCATTACTTCAAACTATTCCTCAGGACAAGGTAAGATTAAACATCTTAAGAGCTGAGGTGGGGGATATAAATGAGAAGGATATTAAAATGGCAAAAACATCAAATGCATATTTAATTGCTTTTTCGGTTAAGGTTGATCAGGTGGCTGAGGCTATTTTACATAATATGCAGGTTGAGGTTCATTATTTTGATGTGATATATGATATGGCAAAAAAAGTAAGGGAGTTTATGGATGCACTCCTTGTTACTGAAAAGCAGAGAATAGATTTAGGCGAATTAGATGTGCTCGCAATATTTAGAACAGAAAAGAATAAGCAGATTGTAGGGGGCAGGGTTATGGATGGGAAAATTGAAGACGGAGCCTTAGGTGAGATTTATAGAGATAATGAGAAAATAGGGGAAGGAAAGGTGATAGGGCTTGAAGTTTCAAGGAAAAAAGCAGATGTAGCGTACAAGAATAGTGAGGCAGGATTACTTTTTCAAGGTAAAGAAAAAGTACAAGAAGGTGATGTTTTAAGATTTTATAAGGAAGAGTTTATTAGACCCACTATATGATGTTTAAAAAGGAAAAATTGAATAAGATGCTTCAGATGGAATTAAATCAAATTATATTAAAAGAGTTTGATTTTTCTTTTGATAGAGTGATTACAATCACAAGAGTTGAGGTTTCGGAAAATGGTTTTAATGCAAAAGTCTTTGTTTCAGTTATTCCTTTGGAGAATAAAGAAGAGGTTTTAAAGATTTTAAAAAGAAAAGTATTTTTTGTTCAACAGAAATTAAATCACAGATTAAGAATAAGACCAGTGCCTAAAATAGAATTTATGGAGGAGGGGAAAACAGAACAGGCTGGAAGAGTAGAGGAGCTTTTAAAAAAGGTAAAAGATATGGAAAAAAATTAGCAATTATGCTACTATGCTTGTATTATGGCGTGGTAGCCAAGTGGTAAGGCAGAGGTCTGCAAAACCTTTATCAGCAGTTCGATTCTGCTCCACGCC
>JAAZMU010000086.1 GCA_012798645.1 Patescibacteria group bacterium
AAGACACAGGAATTAAATTGAATAACAACTCATCTCCTTTACCCTCATCAATACATTTTAAGGACTCATTCATTAATTTTAAAAAGTCTTCGCCTAATTCATTTCTTGCAATTGATATATTACTCCCTGGGGAAATAAAAATGCCTCCCAAAATTACACTCTCTTTATTTCTTGATAAATAAAAACCAACTTTATCAGCCCCAGAGCTAATACCCATTAAAAATATTTTCTTATAGCCTTTTCCCTTTAAAAATTCTACCGCTCCCCCTATATCAAAAATACAATCTTCAAAGTTTTCTTTAGCCGAACCAATAATCTCATATCCTTTATCCACCCTAGGAATAATACTCAAAACATCATGTCCTCTTGTATTTAAAGACAAAACACTATAGCCAAAATCTCCTATACTTTTTACAAGATTAATATTTCTACAGAAGTTTGAAGGAAAACCATGAATAAAAACTATTGCTATATCTCTCTCCACAGCCTCAAAAAACAATCCATCCAAAACAAAATTATCTTTTGTTACTATTTTTTCTATTGAAAATTTCATTATCTAATATAAAAATTACTTATCTCCGCTGTTTTTTGTCTCAAAATGATTTTCCTTAATTGCCACAACACAAAACAGCTTTTCTAAATCATTTATATAATAAAAGATTCTTCCCTTACCTTGCAATTTATGTTCAAATAATTCTACATCTGGATGTAATCTCTGAAACAACTTCTTATATTCTCCCTTATTCCTAACAGGAATTTTCTCAATTCCTTTGTCCTTCTCAAAATCTTCATAATCGAAAAAATCCCTACCAATTTTTATTAAAACCTGTAAAGACTTTTTAGCTTTATTTCTTTTTAAATTCTCAACCTCACACACCCTATTATTATACTTTGCAAAGGAAATCAAAAAAGGTTGTTCTTCAATATGTTTCTCCCCTCTCACTTTCGCAACCTGTGAAGGAATCTTTTTATCCTTCATCTCCGCAACCTGCAAGGGAATTGGCTTATTCTTTCGATTCGATTTTGGAGCTAACATCTTTCAATAATTCAGAATAATACTTTTTCATTGATTGAAGAGAAATCTTTTTTTCAGAATGAACATATGGAGAAAAACCATCACGTGCTTCTTGCCAAGGCTTTTCATTATGAGTTAACATTTCTAAATATTCTGCATCAAATTTACCGTAAACTCTCCAAATCTCATCTAAAAGACTAATTGTATCCTCATCAATTTCTTTTACTTTTTCTACATCAAAATCTTTAATCGGATTAAATCCGTTATCCTTAAACTTGAAATATATACTTCTAACCACTGGTCCATGTACCCAAGCCTCTATTTCTTCATCAAACAAAGGTTTATTATTAAAAACCAAATTCCACGCCTGAGAATAATATAATAATTTCTGAAGCTTCTTATTAGTTATCAATCTATTCTCTTCACTTCCTTTTTTAATAAAATAATCAGCAATATGTTCTGCACTTATTTTTTTAGTCTTTTGTGTTTTGTTCATATTAATAAATATTAAAACCTACTATCAATAATATAATACAAAAATTCTCCAAATAAATCAACATTCCCTCCTCAATTTGCTTTTTATTTCAAGTATGATAAAATTAACTAAATTATTACTTAATTTGACAAAAATGTGGTTAAAAAGAATCAAGAATTTTCTAAAGAAACCAAAACCTAAAAAACCTAGGAAAAAAAGAAAAACAAGGCCAAAACCAAAGCTCATTATCAGAAAGTGTACGCAATTACCTCTAAAATTGGAAAAAGCAATTTCTAATCCAATCATGGAGCCTAAGTACAAAAACAAATGGGAATCATGGCAAACATTTAATCCTGCGGCTATATATCTAAATAACAAGGTACATTTTTTGTATAGAGCAATAGGAGAAGGGGGACTTTCCGTGTTTGGCTATGCCTCTTCTAAAAATGGTATTCATATAGATGAAAGATCAGAAACACCTGCTTATGCCCTAAAAAGAGGCTTTCTTGAATCCCTTACAAAAACCAATGCTCCTGGCTATTCTTCAGGTGGTAGCGTCTCAGGTTGTGAAGACCCAAGAATCGCTGAAATTGATGGAACCATTTATTTAATCTACACCACTTTTAGCAACTGGTCTGAATTAAGATTAACATTAACCTCTATTTCAAAAGATGACTTTCTGAACAAAAAATGGGATCAATGGAAAAAACCTGTTTTTATTTCCGCACCTAATGAAATTCACAAAAACTGGGTCTTGTTCCCTGAGAAAATAAATAATAAATATGCAATTTTACATAGCATCTCCCCTAACATACAAATTGATTACTTTGATTCATTAGACGAACTTGACGGCAAAACATTTATTAAAAGCTCCTACAGCCGTTCCTATATCAAAGACGGCTGGGAAGCATACTTTAGAGGTGTTGGACCTTCTCCAATTAAAACAAGTAAGGGTTGGCTTGTTTTATACCATGCAGAAGATAAAAAAGACACTTCAAAGTATAAGTTAGGTGCAATGATATTAGACCTTAAAGATCCCACTAAAATACTTTACAGAGCAAAACAACCTGTTTTAGAACCAAGTCTTCCTTATGAAAACAATGGCTTTAAATCAGGTATTGTTTACTCCTGTGGAGCTGTTGTAATAGATGACACACTTTTTGTCTACTACGGCGGTGCAGACACTGTTGTTTGCGTAGCAACTGCTAACTTAGAGGAATTCATTGAACCATTAACCCAAAAATTAAGAAAAACATCATTCATTAAAAAATTAAAAAAATAATATGGCATATATAGAAAGATACAACAAAAACCCAATTTTAAAACCAAACCCTAAAAATAGCTTTGAAAATCATTCCGTTTTTAATGCTTGCCCTATTGCACTAGATAGAAAAAAGATTGGTCTAGTTTATAGAGCTATGGAAGAAAATCAAACAGTTGATGGACACGAGCTTAATCTTTCCTCCATTGGTTACGCTGAAAGCACTGACTATTTAAACTTTAAAAAAAGAAAACAGCTTATTGCCCCTAAAGAAGAATGGGAGCGTTTTGGCTGTGAAGACCCTCGCATCACTAAAATCAATGGTAAATATTTTATCTTTTATACTGCCCTTTCTAAATACCCATTTTGTGCAGAAGGGATTAAAATCGGAGTAGGTGTTACAAAAGACTTTAAAAGAATTAAAAAACATCCTGTAACTTGCTTTAACTCTAAAGCAATGACCTTATTCCCTAAGAAAATTGGAAAAAAACTTGTCGCTCTTTTATCAGTTCACACAGATTGCCCACCCGCTAAAACATGCATTGCCTATTTTGATAAAGAAGAAGATATTTGGTCACCTGCCTATTGGAGTAAATGGTATCACTCTATCTACAACAATATTTTACCCTTAGAAAAAGGTGATGGTAATTTAGTTGAAATAGGAGCACCTCCAATAAGAACTAAGCATGGCTGGCTCCTTATATACGCTAACATTAGAAACTATTACATAGCAGGACCAAAAACATTTGGCATTGATGCTGTTTTACTTGACCTTAAAAATCCTAAGAAAATAATTGGCGGACTTGAAGACCCTTTGCTTGTCCCTTTTGAAGATTACGAGCTTAATGGAAAAGTCCCTAATGTAATATTCCCTACTGGTACTATTTTAAAAGGAGACGACCTCTTTATCTACTATGGCGCTGCTGATACTACCGTATGTGTTGCAAGAGCCTCTCTAAAAGACCTTTTAAGAGATATATTAGAGAAAAAACTTGTTTCTTTTGAAAGATATAATAAAAACCCGATTTTAGAACCATCTTCTAGAAATGCCTGGGAAGCCAAAGCCGTCTTTAATCCAGCTGCTGTTTACTTGAATAAGAGAAATCACATTGTTTATAGGGCAATGTCTCATGATAATACCTCTGTTTTAGGGTATGCCTCTTCTAAAGATGGCTTTAGAATTGACAAAAGATTACCCTACCCAATCTACACTCCAAGAGAACACTTTGAAGAAAAAACAAGTGAAAATGGACTTTCTGGTTGCGAAGACCCAAGAATCACTAAATTCAACGATAAACTCTATATGACATACACTGCCTTTAATGGAAAAATAGCAAGAGTCGCCCTTACCTCCATTAAAGCTGATGACTTTGCAAAACAAAAATGGAATTTTAAAAAACCAATTCTAATTAGCCCACCTAACGTCTATAACAAAAACTGCGTTCTGTTCCCTGAAAAAGTCAAAAGAAAATATGTATTCTTGCACAGAGGAGATGGAAAGAATATCTGGATAGACTTTGTTTCTAGTCTAAGTTTTAAAAAAGAAAAGTACTTAGGAGGAAGAATACTACTTGAAACAAGACAAGATAAATGGGATTCTCTTAAAATCGGAGCTGCTGCTGCCCCTATTAAAACAGATCAAGGTTGGCTTTTATTCTATCACGGCGTCTCAGAAACTAGCAGATACTACAGAGTAGGTGCTGTTTTACTTGACCTCACAAACCCTAAAAAAGTAATTGCAAGAATGAGCACTCCTCTTTTAAGCCCAAGAATGCTTTATGAAGAAGAAGGACAAGTTGGAAATGTTGTCTTTCCATGTAATGCAGTTCTCAGAAAAAACAAAATATTCCTTTACTATGGAGGAGCTGACTCAGTTGTCTGTGTAGCAACCATCTCTTTTAAAAAACTAATGAAAGCCCTACTTAAAGAAAAAATAATATGAAAATCATTATCTTAGCTGGCGGAAAAGGAACAAGATTGTGGCCAATGTCAAGGAAAACCTCTCCCAAACAATTCTTAAAACTTAACAACAAAACTCTTTTTAAAAAAACACTAGAACGATGCCTTTTACTAGAAAAGCCAGAAAACATATTTGTCTCCACAAACAAAGACTATTCTTTTTTAGTTCAAAAAGAATTTAAAAATGCAAACCTTATCATTGAACCTTTTTCTAAGAACACTGGACCTGCCATTCTCTACGCACTCAAGAAACTAAACCTTAAAAACAATGAGCTTGTTTTGGTCTGCCCCTCAGACCACTTTATCACTCCTGATTCTGAATTTGTTAAAAGCATTAACAAAGCCAAAGAAATTGCTAAATCAAACCACATTGTTACATTTGGCATTAAGCCA
>JAAZMU010000002.1 GCA_012798645.1 Patescibacteria group bacterium
AAAGCAAAACAAGTTCTCTTAAAAGAACTTGAAAATATATAATAAAATGATATTATTAAAATATAATTAACTAATAGAAAAGATATGTATTCATTAAAAGCAGAAACACGAGAAAAAAGGGAAAAACAAGAAGGATTTATAAGTGCCATATTGTATGGCTCTCATATCAAAAAAAACATCTTACTTAAAGTTGAAAAAGACGATTTCAAGAAAATATTTAAAGAGGCAGGACAAACTTCCTTAATTGAACTTGAGAATAATAAGAAAAAATATACTGTTCTAGTCTATGATTTTCAAGAAGACCCAATAACAGGGGAGTTTATTCACATAGACTTTTACAGCCCTGACCTTAAAGAAGAAGTTGAAACAGAAGTTCCAATTGAATTAAAAGGAAAGGCAGGAGCAGTTGAACTTGGAGGAACTCTCATTCAAAGCTTAAGAGTTTTAAATGTTAGCGCACTTCCTGCTGATTTACCACATAAAATTGAAATTGATGTTTCTTCTCTTAAAACATTTGAAGACTACATTGATGTAGCAAGTGTTGACCTTGGCAAAAAAGTCAAGATTCTAACTAATAAAGAGGAGATAATTGCTACCGTAGTTGAATCAGAAGCAGAAGAAATAGAAGAAAAACAAGAAGATGAAACAATAACAACAAATGAAGCATAAATTATTTTTAATTTTAGGAATAATTTTCTTGGTGCCGTGCATTTCCATGGGAGCCCTTAATATTGATTTTGATTTAGAAAAGGTTTGTGAAAATGCTTCGCTTTTAGATGAAAAAGAAGCAGAGCTTTCTAAAAAAGATTTTCAAGAGCTCCTAGAAAAATGCAAAGTACTTTTAACTGAAAAAAAAGCAGAGGCAGACAAAGATGTGAATTTAAAAGCAAGTGAAAAAAAGACTTTAGAAAATGAGATTTACCGAATAAGTAGTAGAATCACAAGCTTAAATAATGAGATTTACAAAACAAACTTAGATATTAAAAGCCTTGGCTATAAAATAATTGATACTGAGCTTAGCATAGAGGAAACCAAAAAAGAAATAGAAGAACAAAAAAGAAAAATTGCCTTACTTCTTCAAGCAGTTTATGAAAGTGGAGAAAAAAGCTCGCTTGAAATATTTTTGGTCTCTGATTCAATTTCAAGTTTCTTTGACAATTTTATGTATTATGAGATTTTAAATAATAAAAACCAGGACATTCTAAGCGAATATCAAGCCCTTCAAACAAAATTAGGAGAGGAAAAAGACAATCTTCAAACAAGAAAAGGGGAACAGGAAAGCTATGTTGAACTGCAAAGAGTACAGAAAAGCGCATCAGAGGAGGCAAAAAGAACTCAAGAATATCTCCACTCCATAACCGAAAAAGAATATCAAGAATCTTTAGCAAACAAAAAAGATATTGAAACCAAGCAAGCAGAAATTGAAAAAAGATTGATTCAATTAGTGGGACTTTTACCTGGTCAAGAACAACCAGACTTTGGAACACTTTTAAACATTGCAAAAACTATTGGTCCTAAGGTAGGAGTAAGACCTTCATTTATACTTGCTATTATTTCCCAGGAATCAGCCTTAGGAAGAAATGTAGGAAGATGCTTTATTACGAATGGTGAAAATGGAGGAGGAACCTTTGCTGGCTCTGGTACAAGCTATAGGCAACCAGATGGAAGCTTTTATACGGCAGGAGGTTTCATTGAAAGAATTGCGCATTATACAAGAGATTTACCACCTTTTTTAGAGCTTATGAAAGAGCTTGGCTATGATAGTTCTAAAGTACCAGTTTCTTGCTGGATCCCTGATTGTGTTCTAAGTGGATACCACGCAGTCAAGTCATCCATTACAATTTCCGCGAATGGTACCATTAATTGTCCCAAAGGCTATGTCCCTTTTGGGTTTGGTGGAGCCATGGGTCCTGCTCAATTTATTCCAAGTACTTGGAACACAGTTAAGGCTGAGGTAGCTAAATACACAGGACATACTGTTCCTAATCCGTGGAATTTTGAAGATGCCTTAACCGCATCCGCCGTTTATTTAAGCCAATTAGGGGCAAAAGCAAATGGAGCAGGAGAATACAATGCAGCCTCAAGATACTATGGAGGGTCTGCCACATATGCCTCAAGAGTACAAACTTTAACTTGGTGTATGCAACAATATATAGACAATGGCTCAATGTCATCTAGCTGTGAAGCAATGATCTTTCCCTAAATTATTTCAATCCTTGTTTTAATTGTTTTACCATTTTATCTATTTTCCCCTCAAAAAATGCTTCCATATTATGCCACTTTTTGTTTATCCTATGATCTGTAATTCTATCTTGCGGGAAGTTATAGGTTCTGATTTTCTCTCCACGGTCAGCACTCCCTATTTGTTCTCGCCTTTTCCCCTCAATATCTGATATTGTTTTTCTTCTTTCTTGCTCTTCTACTCTAGAGGCAAGCAAAGAAAGAGCTTGTTCTTTATTTTGTTCAAGGCTTCTTTCTGTTTGGCAAAAAACAGTAATTTGCGTAGGCTTATGCACTGCTCTCACCGCAGTCATTCTTTTATTAACGTATTGCCCTCCAGGTCCTGATGCTTTTGTAGTTTCAATTATAATATCTTTTGGGTTTAATTTAATTTGAGCTCTTTCTAATTTAGGTAATACCGCTACAGTTGCAGTAGAAGTATGAATTCTACCTGTTTTTTCAGTTTTAGGCACTCTTTGCACTCTATGCACACCTGCTTCATATTTAAGATTTTCAAAAGCATTTTCCCCCTTAATTTCAAAAATAATTTCTTTGTATCCACCTGCTTCACTTCTATGTTCTGATAGCAAAAGAACCTCCCAGTTTTTATTCTGAGCATATCTTGAATACATTCTAAAAAGGTCTCCAGCAAAAAGAGCCGCCTCATCACCTCCAACGCCGGCTCTTATCTCAATAATAATTGCTTTTGCACTATTTCCCATGTTTTTTTAGCTCTTCCTTTTTGGCAAGTCTTTGTTTGAATTTTTGAACTCTACCCATTTCACCAGTTCTTCGCTCTTGTCCAGTATAAAATGGATGACAGCTTGAACAAATCTCGACTTCCATTAACTCTTTTGTAGAGCCAACTTCAAAGACTGTACCACAAGCACATTTAATTTTTGCTTTTTCAAAATATTTTGGTTGTATATCTTTATTCATATACTCACATTAGCAGAATTCTCTTCTTAAATCAAGACAAAGGCGCCATAATGGGCGCCTTGTCTGAAAAAAGAAAAACAAATCTCTCACTACCACTTAGTCTAATAGGAAACTAAATGGCATTTCTCTTATACATTGAAACTAATATTTTGTCAAATAAAAGGCGGATTTTTAG
>JAAZMU010000015.1 GCA_012798645.1 Patescibacteria group bacterium
AAGAATAGTTCCTTTACTTTAATAGAGCTACTCGTAGTTATTGTAATAATAGGGATCTTGGCGGGGCTCGTGACGATTGCAGCCACTTCCTTTATCAATAACTCACATAATGCAAGGATGGTGGCAGAGCTTGCAGGGATTTCAAAGAAGCTTATTGGCGAGACTGAGTTTCCCGCTGGGAACTTTTGTATGGAGGATGGGAGCGATGAAGCTAAGAAGCTACTTGATTTTTTAGAAATGGAAAAGGCACCAGCACACCCCCTTTATAACGGGGGGACGCATTTGACGACGAACGAGTGCTTCCTTTACTTCTCTGACGGGGAGCATTACTCGATTAGGGTGCCGACTGTGGGGAACAAGGGGTATTTGATACAGGAGTCAAGGAATCCTAATCCGCAAGGGATACAGGAGAAGTGTGAGGAGGGGTGGATTCCGTTTGGGAATAGGTGTGTGATGAAGTATGAGGCGAAGTATGATGCTGATAAAGAACAGGCGGTGTCTAAGGCAACAAGTATTCCTTGGACAAAAGAAACCGCAGGGACAGAAGTGGAAGACTATCTTACTTGGTATAAGGCAAAAGAAGAGTGTGAGAAAATCGGAGCGCACTTGATTACTAACGCTGAGTGGATGGCACTTGCAAGGGATATTGAATCGGTGGATGAAAACTGGGTGGGTACTGGTACAGATCGTGCTTTAAAAATGGGAAACACAGGAAATGCTGCTCCTGTTAACAGTGATGCATGGTATGCTCTTGACTCTGCAGATTATGTAGGGCATCCCGACCCTAATGATAAGGCAGACAGAAGTTCTACTTCTTCCGCCAAGTTAATTTTAAGTAATGGTCAAGTTATTTGGGATTTATCGGGTAACGTTTCTGAATGGATAGATAAAATTATTTCTACACAAAAAGGTTTGATAGGATCAGGAAACTATGTTGAAATAAATAGTATTGATTGGGCAAATTTAACGAATATGCATATATCTTACAGTCAAATTGGTCCATTAGATAAAAATGGTGACAACTTCACAAGTTCAAATGGAATAGGAACAATTTGTTTATCTTCTTCTGAAGGATGTTTTGCTCTCGCACGTGGTGCGACCCATATTAATAAAAAAAATACTGGAGTATTCACGTTTTATTTTAAAGATTTACCATCAACATCATTGGATACTCGTGGCTTCCGTTGCGTCCGCTAAAAGAATCGTTTCCCTAAACAACGAACCTCAAAACAGCGAGCCCTCTCGCTGTTTTCTGAAACATTGACTTATCCTTAAATTATAATAGAATAAAACTATGAGTGGACATTCCCATTGGAGTACAATCAAGTTTAAAAAAGGCGTAGAAGATGCTAAACGAAGTAAAATATTCTCTAAGTTAGCAAGAGAAATCACTATTACAGCGAAAGAACACGGCGCTGATTTAGACTTTAACCCAAGGCTTAAAATGGTGATTGACAAAGCCAAAGCAGCGAATATGCCTTCTTCAAATATTGATAAAGCGATTAAAAAAGGAACAGGAGAGATTAAAGGAGAAATTCTTGAAGAGTTTTTGATTGAAGCCTATGGACCAGGAAACATTGCTATTTTAATTGAGGGGATAACAGATAATATGAATAGAACCATAAACGAGTTAAAGCAGATTGTTTCTAAAAATGGAGGCAAAGTAGTAGAACAAGGAGCGATTAAATGGATGTTTGAAAAAAAAGGCATTATAGTTGTTCAAAAGGATAACGAAGAAATGGAGCTTGATTTAATCAATGCAGGAGCAGATGATATTTCTATTAGTGAAGACATGTTTATCATTGAAACTAAGGTAGAAAACCTTGATCAAACACGCAAAAACATTGGAAAGATGAATTATAGTGTTAAAGACGCTTCGCTAGCATGGATTCCTAATGAAAGAATAGAAGGAGATAAAGAAAAGAATTACAAGCTTTTTGAAGCTCTTGATGAGTCAGAAGATGTAAAAGAGCTCTATTATAATCTAGACGACGAATGATAATTTTAGGAATAGACCCAGGTACAGCAACAACAGGATATGGTATTATTAAATGCACTCAAGACAAATTGAGTTGCTTGCATTACGGCACAATTAAGACTGAGGCGCACACAAAAGCAGAATCAAGGCTTTTAACTATTTCTTCTGAGTTAGAGCTTATTCTTGAAGAATACAAACCAAAGGCAGTTGCCATAGAAAAGCTTTTCTTTTTTAAAAACCCAAAAACAGTTATGCCTGTAAGCCAAGCTAAAGGAGTAATGCTTTTAACTATAGCAAGGCATAATATCCCTATTCATGAATTCACTCCTCTTCAGGTTAAGATGGCAGTAACAGGCTATGGGCGCGCTCAAAAAAAACAAGTCCAGGAAATGGTAAAAAGACTGCTTTGTTTAGAGAAAGTACCAAGACCAAATGATGCAGCCGATGCACTTGCCATAGCAATTTCTTATTCTTATTCATTATGAAAATTAAAACACTTTTTAAAACCCTTTTTTTATTAGCTTTATGCGTAGCTTTCTTAGGTTTTTTTTATCTTTTCTTAATTGTAAAAGACTTTCCAAGACCAGAGGTATTTATTGAAACAAACATCAATCAAAACACCAACATATATGACAGAACAGGTAAAATACTCTTGTCTGCGATTTACGGTGAAGAAAAAAGAAAGTACGTACACTTTGAAGATATTCCAGAGAACCTAAAGAATGCTATTATTGCAACTGAGGATGCAAAATTTTATGATCATATTGGAATTGATTTAAAAGGAATGCTTAGGGCTTTTAAAATCAATTTAAAGACCATTTCCTTGTCTCAGGGAGCATCAACCATTAATCAGCAGTTAATAAGGTCGGCTTTCCTTTCTAAGGAGAAAACAGCGAGTAGAAAGATTAAAGAGATCATATTAGCACTTGAATTAAATAGAAGATACAGCAAGGATCAAATCCTTGAGTGGTATATTAATCAAGTTCCTTTTGGAATTAACATATATGGGGGAGAAGAAGCAGCCAACACATACTTTCAAAAGCCTTTAAAGGAAATCACATTGGAGGAAGCAGCTACATTAGCTGCTGTGATTCAACTCCCTTCCTATTATTCTCCTTATGGCTCTCATTTAGATGAGCTTTTAATTAGAAAAGACTATGTTTTAAAAAGAATGTACGAACAAGGCTTTATCACAAAAGAGGAAGA
>JAAZMU010000087.1 GCA_012798645.1 Patescibacteria group bacterium
TCGCTTGTTGTTCTTATTTCATCCACCCATTCCCAAACGTTTCCTGCGATATCCCAGATAACTTGACCGTTGCTTAGGGTATGAGTTCGCTTATTGATCCAGTCGCCAGCTGTCCCAGTATATGGATTATTATCAGTTGAGGCTGCGTAAGACTGCGACTTGTTTGAATTGCCACGATTTAATATGTCTTTAGCCCCGCTTTTATCCCAGTTACTATCCACTGACTCAATGTCTCTTGCGATTGCCATCCACTCAGCGTTGGTAATTAAATGCGCTCCAATTGCTTCACAGGCGTCTTTGGCATATTGCCACTCAAGACGATTTGCATCACCTGCAGTAGCGTTTCCAACCCAAGGTCTACCTTCTGCCACAGAAACTGCTTCGTATGATGCCGGATTTAAGCCAGCATGCCCATCAACCACCGCTCCTGAGGAGTTCTTTCCTTTCGCCTCATACTTCATAACGCACCTATTCCCGAACGGAATCCAGCCCTCGTCACACTTTTCTTGTATTCCTTGTGGGTTAGGGTTCCTGGACTCTTGGATGAGGTAGCCTTTGTTTCCTACGGTAGGAACTCTGATTGAGTAGTGCTCCCCGTCAGAGAAGTAAAGGAAACATTCATTTGTGTTTTCATGCGCTTTTCCATCAGTTCCTGTATATTTATAGAGGGGATGTGATGGAAGCTTTTCCATTTCTAGGAAAGTAAGTAGAGTTTGAACTCCAGCATTATCACTATCCTCCATGCAAAAGTTCCCAGCAGGAAACTCAGTTTCACCAATGAGTTTCTTTGATATGCCTGCAAGCTCTGCTACCATCCTTGCATTATGTGAGTTATTGATAAAGGAAGTGGCTGCAATCGTCACGAGCCCCGCCAAGATCCCTATTATTACAATAACTACGAGTAGCTCGATTAAAGTAAAGGAACTATTCTTTTTTAGTATTTTGTTCATATGCTTATTTTTTAATTTATTATTAGCTTATTATTTAATTATTATTATACCCTAGCTAAAAAAAAATGCAACAGTTCAATTGTTGAAAGTTTCTTTTGTGTAAAGTTCTTTGCTTTTTGTATTCTTCCCTAGTGTTAAGGAAGATGGAATTCTTAAATTTGTTTTTGAGAAATGTTGTGTCATATTCTTTTAAAATAGTGTATTGGATTGTGAGTTGATTTTAAAATGACATAAAAGGAATTAAAAAGCAAGCTTTAATAAAAAACAGAGTTTCCCCTGCTATTACCCATATGAAAGCTCGTGATAGTTAATAAGGGAGCTGATCTCACTTATTACTCTTTCAAGCTCTCCTCTATGCTCCTTAAGCACGTTTTCTTCTTTGAGCTCCTTTAAGGCAAGACGATTTACCTTTAGGATTTCTACTTGCTCATCGGTGAGCACATTGCATGTGCTCAAAAAAAGCCTTGCCTCATGCAAGGCATCTTCTAATACCTTTTCTAGCGTTGTCATGATCTATGTTAGAAATAGGCTGAATTTGCTTTCTTGTCAAGGGTAGAGGAGAAAAAAGAAAATGTTTTTCAATTTCAGAATAATAAATATCTCCAAAATCTATTACATTTTTCTTAAACATAACTCAATTCAAAACCTGCCTACTATTCAAAAAAGAAGCTAGCTTGTAGTTTATAATCCCATTTTCTTCTGTTAATAAATAAGGGGGTTCTTTATGCGTTTTCTTAACAATCTGTCTTGTTGTTTTCTTCCCTATTTTCTCAATAATTAAACCCATTAGCTCTTTTTCGTATTGAGAATAATACTGATCTCTAGCTTTTTTTCTTCTGTCTTTTGATTTAATTAAATTACCAAACTCTGCTTTTTCAAGAATAAAATCATTCTTTAGTTGGCTTTTTTCTTGAGTAATTAATAAAGTGTCTATTTCATTTTTTATAAAAGTTGGGATTGGTCCATATGGTAACTTGTAATAAATATCGTTTGTAACAGAACTTCCTCTTTCTGCAAAAGAAATAAAATCTAAATAATAAAACATCTTTAATATTTTAGTAACGTATGGTTTTTCAACATTGTCGCTAAAATACAAAATTAACCTTTTTTAACATTTTCATAATTTTAGCCTTTTAAAAATTATATTGTTAAATTCAAGATATTTGTGAACCTTTTTAATTAGAAGCCGTCTTTTCTTGAATTTAGAAAATCTCTATAGGGAGGAGTGGGTCCTATGTCTTTTTCATCGCTAATGTCTCTTCCAATAGGCTTTTCTTTTCTTGGAAAGGTTTGCATAAACTTAGAGTCTCCTGCTAATTCCATAAAAAATTCTTGTTTATCCTCAAGAGACATATTTTTAAAACTTTCTCTTACTTCTTCTAGGCTTTGAATTACTCTTTCTTCCTCGTTGTTTGGAACTGGTTGTTTTTCAAAATTCATTTTCTTTTTTTTAATTGTTATAATTCAATTGTAGCATAGTTTGTAAAAAAAAGACAAGGAAAATTATTCCTTGCCAACTAGTGCTTTGTAGAGTTCCATTTGGCTTAGGAGTGTTCCATTTCTTTCAACGCGCATCGTGTCTCCAGAGACTTCGTCAATCAAGATAAGGTCTCCGTCTACTTTCCCGAATTCAAGCTTGATGTCAATGAGCTTGATTTCCTTTCTTTTAAGCATTTTCTCTACTGTTTCTGTTACCTCCAGGGTTAAATACTTTGCTTCGCTTAGCTCTTTTTGAGACATAAGCCCTAGAGCAAGAATTGTGTCCTCGCTGATAAAAGGGTCTTTTCTTTTGTCGTCCTTGATGGAAATCTCCACAAGGTAAGGGAGCTGTTCCATTTCCTTTACAAGACCTCCGTATCTTTTAAGGAAACTTCCGCAAGCGTAAAGTCTGCAGATGAATTCCAAGGGGAATGGATTTGCCTTTAGGGCAATCATGCTCCCGTTGTTTTCCCCTAGGAAATGCGTGGGAATACCATTTGATTGCAATTCCCTGAAGAAAAAGGAAGAAACGGCAAGGGAAGCGCTCCCTTTGTTCTTGATTTCTCCTACGACTTGGTTGCCACCTGAATCCATAATTCCGTTCTCGCCTGTGACACTGTCTTTAAAGACAATGTTCAGGAGACCTTTTGTTTCAATTAACTCTTTTGTTTTACCCATTTAAGCACCTCGTACTATTGAAAGGTTGAACTACTTTAGACTATTTGTCAATCTTGCTCGTCTTTGATATAGACTTCGCGTTGTCTTGAACCGTCTTGTGGTCCAACAATTCCTCCTTCTTCAAGTGCATCTATTATTCGAGCTGCTCTTGCATAACCAATCTTTAATTTTCTTTGGAGGTAGGAAGTAGAGGCTTTTTTTGTTTTAATAACAATTTGCTTTGCTTGCTCGTATAGGGGGTCTTCGTCTCTTAAGAATTGATCTATTTGCATTGAGGGAGATGAGATGGCTTCCTCTAAAACAGTTTTTAGGGAGTGCTCTTTTTTGCTTTCAATTTCAAGGAACTTTTCAGGATTTTCTAGGTCTTCTTTGAGTTTTTTTGATTCAATAAAGCTAACTACATTTTTGATTTCTTTTTCAGAAACAAAAGGACCTTGAATACGTTTTAAGTTAGTGGTGTCTTTAGATTGAAACAAGAAATCTCCTTTTCCTAAGAGTTTTTCTGCGCCTGCTACATCAAGCATTGTTCTTGAATCAACTTGAGAGGCAACCTTAAAACTAATTCTACTAGATATGTTTGCTTTGATTAAACCTGTGATAACTTCAACTGAGGGTCTTTGTGTGGCAAGCACTAAA
>JAAZMU010000088.1 GCA_012798645.1 Patescibacteria group bacterium
ACAACAATTACAAATTCTGCGCAACAAGGGTTATCTTGATTTTATATCGCGTGGGTATTATAGGATAGCATAAGAAGTATTATAAAGTAATTAATCTTTATCCTGCGTGTAGTTAGTTTTATTTCTCAAAGCCAGTTCTGCTTTGTGAAGTTCAGTTCCTAAATAAATTGCATGAGTGATGTCTGACACAAAAGGGTTGATCTGGTTTCTAATTTCTTCTACTTTTTTCCCTTTGAATTCCTGAAGGAAATTACCATTATCATCAATATGCTTTACAATAATATTCTCTTTGCTGATTTCAATTACAAAGTTTCCTCTTGGGTCAGTTTGACATTCTAATGTTGGTTTGTGCTCTTTAATTATTTTCTCAGCCTCTAAAAGGTCTTGTTCGTAGATATGGGCAGAACAAGAGACAACTACTAATTTTCCAATTTCAAGGTACAGTGCAGTAGCAATTTCTTTTTGTATTTTTAAAAGACCAAAAGCATTTTGAGGCCAAGCTTTAAACATATCGTTAGATCTAAAATAGGCGGTTAAATAAAGGGTGCTGTTTTGGACGAGGGCTTGCACCAAGTTAAGGCAGGGAGGGTTTTTGTTTTTTGTGTCTTTTTCAACATTCCAGGTAAAAGCAATCCCTCTTCTGGAATAGTGCTCTGTTTTTAAATCTTCAATAATGTTTTTAATTTGATTTATACCATCATGATTTCTTAGCCTACTTCCGTAAGTATATTCTACTCCTTCAAAAACACAGCCTGTCATCATTTGCGGGTAGTAATTTAAAAGATGGTCTTTGTTGAAGTTTAGAAACGATGGGAGATAGGGATTATCAGGATCTTCATTATTAACAACAGTTATAATATTGATCAATTCTTTTTGTTTACCCCCGTAGGCGCTCTTTTTTTCAGTTCCGAATTTTAAAATTCTATCCAATACCTTAAGCCAAACTTTTGAGACTTTTCTTCCTTCAATTCGAAAAGCAACCTTTTCTGAATGAAATGTACTTGCTTTTTGTGCTATATGATCTTTAAATAAAATGGGTTCCTGAGTCCATTTCCTCGGAAGATTGGTTAGATTTTCAATAGCAGAATTTATATTATCCTCCTTTACAAAAAGACTATGTTTATTAAAATAATCTATAAACTCATTAATTTTTTCCTCTTTGATTTCTTTATGAAGAAAATCTTTTTTTTCTTTGTTTAATAATTCTTTGAATTCCTTTAAACTTCCTGACAAATCTTTTCCTGTTACAATTAAGAAATTAATATTCGGGTTCAGAAATGTATTTCTTATAACAAAATTAATTCCTTGTTTGGAATAGAGTTGTCCAATCACAGCCACTTTTTCTTTATTTTTCTCTGAAAGTTTTCCATAGATATCTTCTTTTTTAGTCCAGCCACAAACAATAGCAATTGTTCCTTTGTTTGTAATAAGTTCACTGTTATAGTATTTTGGCCAATTATTCATAATATTATAGTATCCCAAACTTTTATTCTTGTAAAATGTTTTTAAAAGGGTTAATAAATGCTATAATTAATATATATGATAATTGTTAAAAGCCTTGCATTTTTAAATAATGAAACAATTCCTCAGAAATATACTTGTGATGGTAAAAATGTTAATCCAGCGCTTCAGATTTCAAATATTCCCAAAGAAGCAAAAAGTTTGGTTTTAATTGTTGATGACCCTGATGCGCCAAAAGGTACTTGGACTCATTGGATTGTTTTTAATATAGATCCTACTATAAAAATGATAGAGGAGGATGATGTTCCTAAAGGGGGTATCTTAGGAATAAATACATCTTCTAAGATTGGCTATGAAGGTCCGTGCCCACCATTAGGAGAAACTCACCGCTACTTTTTCAAAGTTTATGCTTTGGATACTATTTTTAGCTCAGAGACAAGAGGGGCGAATAAAAAACAAATAGAAAAGGCAATGGAAAATCACGTGATTGATAAAGGGGAACTTGTTGGTTTGTATTCCAGAGCTTGAAAGAAATAAAAATATGTTCTTGTAGTAAGTTTTTGCATTATAATAAATTTTTATAAATTTATGAAAAAAGAAGACATTTTAATTATTTTAGCAATATTTATGCTAGGAGCAGTCTTAAATGCCAATGCTTACAAAGTAGATTTAAATGAGAAGAAAATAGAATATTATAAGAATTTAGATTACAATCTTTGGAAAGATAAACAGGAAAAACAAATAAAGAAAATACAAATTAAAATAGA
>JAAZMU010000089.1 GCA_012798645.1 Patescibacteria group bacterium
GTTCTTTCATGGAAAAAAGGAGAGGGTGGCAACAAAGTCTTAATCAGAAGAAACATAAACATCTGTCCAGACATATCAGACCTAACTTCAGACACAATATATTTAGGCGAAGGTTTAACTTTTGAGGATGCATCATTAACTCCTAATACAAGCTATTGTTATAGGGCGTGGATGATAACATCTGACGGAACATATTCTGCTCCAGCAGAAATTACAATTTCAACAAAAGCAAAAACTACAACAACAACACCTGTTTACATTCCTCAAACCTCAACAATACAAACAGCCACAAAGCAGGCTGAAAAAGAGTTTTCACTAGAAAGTACTTTAAGAAATATCTCTTTAAATGAAACTCAATTTAGGAAAAATATTACTGCATCAGCTGGGGATAATATAGAATTCTTAATTGAGGTTAAAAACACAGGAAAAGACAAACTAGAAAATATTGTAGTTAAAAACTTAGTAAATCCTGATTTAACTATTAAAAATGTATTCGTAAATAATGAAAATCGTTCATTAGATTCTCTTGAACATGCCTTTTTAAAAGAGCTAAAAAAAGATGAGATATTCAGAGTAAACTTTACAGCAACACTAAATGAGTATGAGAGCGAAGGTTCAATGGTTTTAATTACTGAAGCATCTGCTGACAATCTAAGCCCACTTTTAGACACAGTAAACATACAAAAAAAGCCTCTTGAGAGGGATATTGATGACGACTCAGTAAAAGCCTCTTTCTTTGCAAACATTATGGCTGGTGGGTGGGTTCCTTGGTCTATTCTCATTTTAATAGTTCTCGCGCTTTTAATAGTATACTTTTCTTTTAAAGAGGAAAGAAGAAAATAATTAACAGTAAAAACAACACTAAGGCATCAAGGTGTTGTTTTTATTTCCTAAAATTATATAATAAATATATGGATATTAAACAATTAAAAAAAATAAAAGGAATCTTGTTTGATCTTGATGGTACCCTTGTTTCAAACGACGGTATTCAGGAAGAATCCATACTTAAAACTTTTGACTTCTTCAACATTAATATCCCCTTAGAAGAATTTCCTAAAAGATTTACTGGAAAAGGATTACCTCAAATAGAAAGAGAATTAATTAAAGAATTCGACTTAGACATTAAAGAAGGTGGTATAAGGGAAAAGAGAAAAGAAATTATAGTTAAATTACTCTCAGAGAAAAAAACTAAATGCACCTATTTCGCAAAAGAGATCATTGAATTTCTAAACACAAAATATCCTTTGGCAATATGTTCTGCTGGAGAAAAAGAAGAAGTACACCTAAAACTTAAAAACAATGACTTATTAAAATATTTTAAAAAAGTAATAACAGCACAAGACGTTGAAAGATCTAAACCATATCCTGACATATATATTAAAGGAGCGCTTGAATTAGGGCTTTCTCCAAAAGAGTGTCTAGCTTTTGAAGACACTGTAACAGGACTTGTTGCTGCAAAAGAAGCGGGAACAATATGTTTTGTCATACCAAGTAGAATAGATAATATTCAAGATTTTTCACTTGCAGACAA
>JAAZMU010000090.1 GCA_012798645.1 Patescibacteria group bacterium
ACATCAATCACTCTTTTTCTTGTTTCTTTTAAAAGCTCTTGAGATTCTTTTAAATAAACAAAACCTCTTGATATAATGTCAGGCGATGTTTGTACCTTGCCTGTTTTTTTATTCACTATTGCAATTACCACAAATATACCATCTTCTGCTAAAACTTGTCTATCCCTTAAAACTACTTCTCCTACATCTCCAATACCAAGTCCATCTACCATTACATAGTTTGCTGGTACTTCTTTTTTATCAACGTAAGCCTTGTTTTTCTGCAAGTTAATTATACTTCCATTATCTGCCACAATAATATTAGATTTAGCTATTCCGCATTCCTCAGCTAATCTTTGGTTTGCGACAAGCATCGAATACTGCCCATGTACAGGCATATAAAACTTAGGCTTCATAATATTTATCATTTCCTTTAGTTCCTCTTGCTTTGCATGTCCTCCTGCATGTATATCCATCATACCATAATGATAAATAATCGCATTTTGTCTTAAAAGGTCATCTTTAAGTGATTGAACCGCTCTTTCATTTCCAGGAATAACCGAAGAGGAAAATACCATTGTGTCTCCGTCTTTAATTGAAACAGTTGGATGTTCTTTTAAAACTATTTTCATTAACCCTGCTGATTCTTCACCTTGTGCACCAGTACATAAAATAGTTACTTCATTGTCTTTGTAATCATTTACATTCTTTATTTTAGTTAATATAGTGCCTTTCTTTGCTTTTAAATGCCCAAGTTTCTTTGAAAGCCAAATATTAGTTTTCATAGAATGGCCTACTACCCCTACTTTTCTTCCATATTTCTCAGACAAAGTTACCACTTGTTGCAATCTATTTATTAACGAGGAAAAAGTGGCTACAATAATTCTTCCCTTTGTTTTTTTAAAGATCTCCTCTAAATTCTTGTTAATCTCTTTTTCTGATAAAGAATGCCCCTCTTGTTCAGCTCCAGTTGAATCTGACATAAGTAGAGTAATTCCTCTTTTTCCTATTTCCTTTAGTTTTTTAAAGTCAGTAGGTTCTTCATTAACTGGGAAATCATCAAACTTAAAGTCAGATGTACTCACAATATTTCCCACTGGTGTCTTTATAAATATTCCTAAGTTATCAGGAATAGTATGTGTTTGTCTAAAAAACTCAATCTCAAACGGTCCTAATTTAACCTTAGAGCCATCTTTAACCTCAGTTATTTTAAGTCTAGGTTGTGCTGGCACATCTTCTTGACGTTTAAGTATAATCCCTCGTGTTAGAGGGCTTGCATACATAGGCGGGTTTCCTATTCTTGACATGATATAGGGGACAGCGCCAATGTGATCATAGTGTCCATGTGTAAACAAAACACCAATAATTTTCTTATACCTTTTGTTTTTTGTTAAATACGCAATGTTTGGAATAATATAGTCAATTCCAGGCATACCTTCCTCTGGCATTCTAAATCCCATATCAATTACAATCATTGAATCCTTATATTCAATAAGCGTCATATTTCTTCCTACCTCTCCTAATCCACCAAGTGGTATTATTTTCAGATAGGGTTCTTTTTGTTTAGTATTTTTTTCCATAATTATTTATTATTATTCTTTTCTTTTTAAACAGATTTCTTCAATACCATCTTCTATTTTTGTTAAAGGCTTTTCTTCTCTAATCTGTGGGACATAGCTGTAATTCTCATTTTTAATCCATCCTTTTGTAGTATAAAAGTAAGCCCCTCCTTTTTTATTTAAAATTGAATCATAATCATGTCCACTCTCAGAGGAAACATAATTACCTAATTTTAAATTAGATGAGCTTGGGTTAATTGTAATATGCCCATAGTCAAAGGGAATTAAAATGAATTCTCCTTTTTTTGCGCGCACAAAAAAGACATCTTCAATTTTATCCCGTCCTTTTTGCATTAAAAATATTGCTTCTCCTTCAAGCACATTATATATTTCTCTAAAGTCATCATGATAATGTCCTTTTGTTTTAATATATTCTTCGCCAATTAGTTTCGCAGGAATCTCTGTAATATCATATCTTGCACTTCCTTTTTGAGAAACTCCACGATACATATAGTAAAGCTCTTCATTGTCAGCAATGTTTTTATCC
>JAAZMU010000016.1 GCA_012798645.1 Patescibacteria group bacterium
GAATGTTCCTCCAATTGTTGGATAATACCAGAAACGATCAAAGTAATTGTACACAAACTTCTGAGCATGCCCATCTGGCAATTTTCGCTGGGCATCAATGAATTCCAGAGTGTACTCCTGCTTATACTTCTCAATATATGCTTTCCCAAAAGGAATCAATGGACTTTTGCCAAGAAACTCAGCACCGTTCAAAATCTGTCTAATAGCATTACTGCTGAGAATTGCCCTTGAACAAATTTCTCCCCTCAAAGATTTTGGCTCATCTATATCGCCAAAGCAAAGAGGGTTTTCACTTTCTACGCATTTCTTTAAAAGCATTACCCATGCTTTCAAGAAATCAATGCTCTGCACTTGTCCTACAACCAAATTTCTTGTCATGCTACAAACACTTTCTTATAAATAGCACAACAAAAATGCTTTGTCAAAAATAGCCTACACGCTTTTTTTTTAAGCTTATTTATGTTATAGTTTAAAGCATAAATGGTAAGTATAAAAATATGTTAGACATTAAATTTATTAGAGAAAATAGTGAACTCATTAAAAGCGCTTGCATAAAAAAACAGATTGACCCAAAGATTGTTGATAAATTACTTAAAGTTGATAAAAAAAGATCTGAATTAATTGCAAATGTAGAAAATATTAGAAGGCTTAAGAACAAAGCTAACCAAGAAATTAAAAAAGCTAATCTTAAAGAAAAGCAAGAAATCATTGAAAAAATGAAAAAACTTGATTCTTCTCAAGAAAAAGAACTTCAAGAAATCGAAAAAGAATATCAAAGCTTAATGTTTTTAATTCCTAATATACCGCATGAATCTGTTAAGGTAGGTAGTTCAGACCTTGATAACGTAGAAATTAAAACATGGGGAAACATTCCTAAATTTAATTTTCCTATTAAAGATCATATTGAGTTAGCAGAAAACTTGGATTTAGTTGATTTCAAAAGAGGAGCTAAAGTATCAGGATTCAGAGGTTACTTTCTTAAAAATGAGGCTACGTCTTTATCCTTTGCAATATGGAATCTTGCTTTGGAGAAAATTATAAAAAAAGGATTTATCCCTATAATCGCACCATCTCTTGTAAAGGAATCTGCCTTAATTGGGACAGGCTATTTACCACAACAAAAAGAAGATGTCTATGAAACATCACATAATATGTATTTAGCAGGTACATCAGAAGTTGCCCTTATGAATTATCATGCGGGCGAGATAATAAAGGGATTCCCTAAAAAGTACGTTGGTTTTTCTCCCTGTTTTAGAACAGAAGTTGGCAGTTATGGTAAAGATGTTAAAGGGATTTTAAGGGTGCATGAATTCTTTAAATTAGAGCAAGTTGTTTTATGCGAAAATAATAAAAAAACAACAGAAAAACTTCATGAAGAAATTACAAGAAATGCAGAAGAGGTCTTAGAGGCATTAGAACTCCCTTATAGAAAAGTTTTGAATTGCACTGGAGATTTAGGCTTGGGGCAAGTTAAAAAATATGACCTAGAAGCATGGGTACCATCCCAAAATAAATACAGAGAAACTCATTCTTCCTCATATTTCTATGATTTCCAAACAAGAAGACTAAATATTAGATACAAAACAAAACAAGGAAAAACTAAATATGCACATTCTTTAAATAATACTTTGATTGCTACTCCCCGCATATTAATTTCTATTTTAGAAAATCACCAACAAAAAAATGGTTCAGTTGAAATTCCTAAAGCTCTTCATAAATATCTAAACTTCACAACAATTAAACCTAAAAATGAATAAAAAAACTACCATACAAGGATTAAAAATTCATTATATTAAAAAAGGAAAAAAGGATCCCCTTGTAATACTGCATGGCTGGGGCGGTTCTTCTAATTCATGGAGTAAAATCATTGATAGCCTTTCAGAAAAGTACACTGTAATTTGTCCTGACCTTCCAGGTTTTGGAAAAAGCGATGACCCAAAACGCGCTTGGAATATTAACGAATATAGTGATTTTGTTCTCGATTTTTTAGATAAATTAAAGATAAATGACTTTTATCTTTTAGGTCATTCTTTTGGTGGGGGAATAGCAATTAAAATAACAGCAAAAAAACCTCAACTTATTAAAAAATTGATCTTGTGTGATGCTGCGATTGTTAGAGCAAAAGAAAGACTAACCCCAAGGCAAAAAATTGTAAAATTGGGAGCAAAAATTGTTAAACCATTAAAAAATAATAAAATTATAGAAAGTATAAAGCCTTTAGCTTACAGATTAGCAGGCACTAAAGATTATTTCTCTGCAAATAATCTTATGAAAGAAACATTTAAAAAGGTACGAAGAGAAGATTTAAGAGCTTTTGCTTCTTATATCAAAAAACCAACCCTTATAATCTGGGGAGAAAATGACAAAATAACACCCTTAGAAGATGCATACATTATAAAAGATATGATTGATGAGGCAGAGCTTAAAATAATTGAAGATACTGACCATTCTCCTCACTTAAGAAAACCTGACGAGTTATCTAAAACAATTGAAGACTTTATTAAAAAACAAGTATGAAAATACCAATCGCAATTTTATGGGGGATAGTACAACTTAAAACTTCTTTGTTCTGGCTTTATTTATGGCAACTTAAAAACTACCATACAGGAAGATTCATTGACCACTTTAGAACAAAAAAAGGTAAAAGTATTTTTATCAACCCACTCTATCTCCTTAAAATATTATTCTTATTTATCCCTTTTTTAGGCTTGGCTTTAATAGCCTTTGAAGGTATTTACAATATCCTTAAGGGAAAGTTTATTAAGCCTGTTTTTACAAAAAAAATAATATTCTTATTCTTCTTTACCATATCTCTTTTTGCTATTCTTTTCTTGAAATTCAAAGACTCGTATTTTGATTTACTCTTAATAAATATTCTAACTCCTTTTGTTATCTCCTTTATTGTTCTACTCTTTCAACCTTTAACTGTTTTACTAAGATCCTTAATTCTCTTAAAAGCAAAAAACAAAAGAAAGAAATTAAAAAACTTAAAAGTAATTGGCATCACAGGAAGCTATGGAAAATCAGGAACTAAAGAATTCCTCTACGAAATTTTAGCCTCAAAGTATAAAAATGTAAAAAAAACAAAAGATAATGAAAACTCTGAAATGGGTATTTCTAAATTTATACTCAATACATTAAGTGAAAAAGATGAATTCTTTGTTTGCGAAATGGGTGCCTACAACAAGGGCGGTATTAAATTATTATGCAATATTGCAGACCCTCAAATAGGAATATTAACAGGTATTAATAATCAACATCTCTCCACTTTTGGTTCTCAAGAAAACATTGTTAAAACAAAATTTGAATTAGTTGAATATGTAAAAGATTTTAGCATTGTTAATTGGGACAACTTTTTAATTAAAAAATATGCGCCTAAAAAAACTTTTAAATATTCATACTTGGAAAAACAAGATATTTACGCTGAGAATATCAAAGTTTTTAAAGAGCATATAGAGTTTGATGCTTGTCTTAAAACAAAGGAAAGACAAACTTTTAAAGTTAATGTACTAGGCAGGCAGAATATTTCAAACTTACTCGGAGCCATTTTTGTAGCGCATAAACTTGGTATGAATTTAAAAGAAATAACAAAAGGTGTGGGTAATATAAAGCAAGGACATGCAGGAATGACCTTAGAAAATAATGTCATAGACGCAACATATTCAGGCAATGCAAATGGAGTTATTGCACACTTAAACTTTTTGAAACTGTGGAAGGGAAAAAGAGTAATTGTTATGCCTTGCTTAATTGAACTTCAAAAAGAATCAAAAAGAATTCACAAAGAAATTGGGGAAAAAATATATGAAGTTTGCGACTTAGCAATCATAACCACGCCAGACTATTTAGAAGAATTAAAAGAAAAAGGAAAAGAAAAAATCATATATGAAAAAAACCCTGATAAAATTCTAGAAATATTAAAAAAATATAATCACAAAGAGGACATTATTCTTCTTGAAAGTAGAGTTCCATCTAAAATAATAAAAAAATGAAAACTGTTTCAATTTCATTATCACCAAACACTGAAAAAGATGATCTTAAAATAGCCTTTAAAGAGTTATTCTCAAGAAAAAAAATAAAAGGAAAACACCTTAAAACATTTGAAAATAATTTCAAAAACTATTTTGATTTTAAATCTGTTTTTTCTTTAAATAGTGGAAGAAGCTCCCTTTTTCTAATTTTAAAAAGCTTGGACATTAAAAAGGGAGATGAAATTATTGTACAGGCATTTACCTGCAATGCCGTTGTAAACCCTATTTTGAAAACAAATGCTACGCCAATCTATACTGATATAGACAAGACTTTAAACATCGATATAGAGAAGTTAAAAGAGAAAATAACTAAAAATACAAAAGCCGTAATAGTTCAGCACACTTTTGGCATTCCAGGGAACATTAAAACAATTAAAGAAATATGCAACAAACATAATCTAATTTTAATTGAAGATTGCGCTCACTCTCTAGGAGCAAAATACAATAATAAATATTGCGGAACCTTTGGTGATGTTTCTTTTTTCTCTTTTGGACGGGACAAAATAATATCTTCGGTATATGGGGGAATGATAGGAGTGAATAACAAAAACTTAATAAATAAGATACAAAGTAATTATGACAAATTAGATTATCCTAATAGAAAATGGGTGAATCAGCAACTTATGCATCCTATTATTATGAACCTTCTTGTCCTTCCTTTGTATAATTTTCTAAATCTTGGTAAAATCATACTAGAACTTTCTATTCGTTTTAAAATACTCTCTAAGGCAGTATCTAAAATCGAATACAAAGGAAAGCTTCCTGATTATTTTCCGCAGAAATTACCTAATTCACTTGCAAAACTAGCTAATAATCAGTTCAAAAAACTAAACAAATTTAATTCTCATAGACTTGAAATTGCTAAATATTACAAAGAAAATATTGGAGGTATGCTTGAGATTAAGGAAAATGCAACCTATTTAAAATATCCTGTGCTTACAGAAAATGGAGACGAGATAATTGAAGAATTCAAAAAATTTAATATTATGCTTGAAGATGGCTGGAGAAAAAATGCAATTGTGCCTCCAAAGACTGATTTAAACAAAATGATTTACAAAAAAGGGGAATGCCAAAATGCTGAAGAAATTAGTAATAAAATAATAATCTTGCCTACACATATAAACATCACAAAAGATATCGCGGAGAAAATAGTATATCTTTTTAAAAGCTTAGTTTGACAATAACCGCTTTTTAAGGAAATATATATATGTATAATTAAATTAAAATATAAAATAATATGTTCAATAAATTTAAACAAATAAAGCAATTAAAAAACCTAGAATCTTCTTTGAAAAAACAAACTATTACAAAAGAAAAAGACGGCATTGTTGTTACCTTAAATCTTAGAATGGATATTTTAGAAATTAAACTTAATCCCGAATTAGAAACATCTGAACAAGAAAAGAAATTAAAAGATTGCTTAAATGACGCAATGAACGAGGCAAAACTTGCGATGGCAAAGCAAGCTCAATCAATGGGTGGATTCGGACTTTAAAATGACTATATATCCAACCATAACAACCTTGGTTGATTATAATGACAAGTTAAAAGAAATTGATACTTTAAAACTTAAAACAGTTTGTGTTTTCCTAACTGGATTAAACTATAAAGAAAGAAAAGAACTTTTAAATAAAATTCAAAAAACTCCTATTAAAGAGATTCCCTTTGTTCACCTAAGAAGTGATATGAAACTAGAGGAAATTGAATTTCTAATTAAAAACTTTAATACTAAAGTTTTTAATATTCATACAGAAAAAGAACATCCTTTAGAACACGACCTCTCAAAATATAAAAACTTAATCTATATTGAAAATGTATATTGCACGCTTGATGAAAAAGAAATTCAAAACTGGGCAGGCATTTGCCTTGATTTTTCTCACCTAGAAAATGATAGACTTTTAAGACCTGATGTTTTTGAAAAAAATATGGAAATTATTAAAAAAAACAAAATCGGATGCAATCATATAAGTGCTATTAAAAAACATTATCATTTAAATGAAATAAATGTTAAACGTTTTGATGATCATTTTGGAGATAGTTTAGAGGAATTTGATTATTTAAAAAAATATAATAAAAATCTTTTTTCAGATTATTGTGCTATTGAGTTAAACAATAGTATCCATTTTCAGCTAAAAGTAATTGACTATATTAAAAATGACAATTAAAGAGATTAAAGATAAAACAATTTGGGAAGACTTTTGTAAAAGCGTTCAAGAAAAGACTTTTACACATTCCTATAACTGGGGAACTTTCAATGAAAAAATGGGGGATAAAGTTTGGAGGTTTGGTATTTATAATCCAGATTTAATAGCTGTTTTTCTAGTCATCAAAACCATTGCTAAAAGAGGAACCTATCTTTTAATTCCAATGGGTCCAATTTCTAAAGAAAATACAATTAAAATAGTTTTAGAAAAACTTAAAAGGCTTGCTAAAAAAGAAAAAGCTGATTTTATTAGATTGGCTCCGATACTAATAAATAGTAAAGAAAATAGAGAACTTTTCAAAAACCTTGGTTTTAAAGTAGCACCAATGCATGTTCACCCCGAATATACTTGGGAACTTGACATTTCAGAAGATGAAAACAAACTTCTACAGGATATGAGAAAGAATACAAGATATGCGATCAAACAAGGACTTAAAAATAATGATCTAAGAATAGAAAAAAGTACTGACATTAAAGACCTTAAATACTTTAATGATGTTTATAAAATAACTGCTAAAAGACACAACTTTACTCCTTTTTCACTTAGATATTTAGAAAACGAAGTCTTATCTTTTAGAGATGACAATCAAGTCTTAATCTTAAACGCAAATTATAAGGGAGAAATAATTGCTTCTGCAATAATAATATTTTGGTCAAACATTGCCTTTTATCATCAAGGCGCATCTTCACAAAAACATCCTAAAATACCAGCCTCATATTTAATCCAATGGGAGGCTATTAAAGAAGCTAAAAAAAGAAATTGTCATACCTACAACTTCTGGGGAATTACAAAAGAAAAAGGAGACCATCCTTGGAAAGGTTTAACCTCATTCAAAAAAGGATTTTCAGGTTATGCAAAAGAATATGTGAGGACTCAGGATTATAAAATAAGTTTTAAATATTACTTAATTAGAGCTTTTGAAACTTTAAGAAAAACTAAACGAAATCTTTAATGAAAAGAAAAAAGAGAAGAAAATTAAGAAAACCTTTTTTCAAGAAAAAATCTTTCTGGTTTTTGTTTTTAGTTTTAATATCATCTTCTTTTCTTTTTTATTTTTCTTTATTCTCGTCACATTTTCAAGTTAAAGAAACTTCCATTTCAGGAATTCAGACTATACAAGAAGACAAGCTCTTGAAAAATTTTAAAAGTAATGCTACAATATCATTGAACATCTTGGGTAATAATCTGACATCAGAAAGTCTGTTTATTCCATCTCAGGGAAAGATTTCTACACTATTAGAAAGTTTTCCAGAAATAGAAAATATCAATATAAAAAAAGATTTCTTTACAAAGAAGATCACAATAGAAGTTAAAGAAAAAATACCTATTTGTATATGGTGTACTAAAGATGTTTGTGTTCTTTTAGATAAAAATGCAACATTTATCAAAAACCACGAACAAGAATTAGGCTTCATTAGAATAAATGAGTATGCTGACTATAATGAAAATCTTAAATTATGGTCAAACAAAAGCAAACAAGATTTTATTCTAACACTTCTAACAATTTACAAAAACAACAACGATATAAAAGAATTTAACATATATACTGATAAATTTACTGGGGTGTATAAAAATATTGATTTTATCTTTAGCCCCAAAGAAAGTATTGATTGGCAAATTCAAAAAATGAATATCGTATTAAAAAAACTCAACCATAACGTAAAAAGTCTAACCTATATAGATTTAAGATTCGGAGAACAAGTCATAATAAAATAGTTCTTTGAAAAAAATTCTACGGTAACTTTTTTATCCTTTTTTACCTAGTCCCGCTAGAGGATAGGCTGATTTTGTTTTGGAAAGTATTGAAAAGTTGCCGTAGAAAAAAACGGCGGAGGTTTTAATTATGAGTATAAGAGACAGACTAAGCGATTTCTCTCAAAAAATACGAGGGAAATTAGAGAGCAACAAACCACTTGCTGCTATTCTAATCATTGCAGGTGTTTTACTCATTGCACTCTTTATAAGTATGGCACTCGGACTCCTTCCTGTTTGGATGACTACGTCTCCAAGCATTGAAGCAGAAACCACTTCTCTTGAAGTTGGACAAACAACAAGACTAACAGCAAAAACTCCTTTCTCTCCAGACATTTATCACTTTGAATGGATCTCTAGCAATCCAAACATTGGAACAATTGCAAGTGAAGGTAAACAAGCTACTTTCACTGCAAAAGAGCCAGGAAAAACTACGATCACCTTTAAAGTAGATGGAAAAGCTGCTAACCAAGAGCTTCAAGTGTATTCTAAAGCATATCTTGACGCCTCACTACCTGAATCATGGGTCTATATAGGAAACGCGTATGACTACAACCTATTCTACCCAACTGACAGTGTTAAGATTAGTGAAGTTTACATTGAAAACGCCTACAATCAGAGACTACCTGATGAAAAATTCTTTGAAGTTCTGCAAGGTCAGAAAAAACTCCTTATAGCAAACGATGTTGACCCAGGAAACTATGTATTTGTAGCCAAAGGCGTTGCTGAAAGCGATGGAAGAACTCTGAAAACCACATCTCCATTCACTGCTTTAACAGAAATTCTAAAAGGCTATTACCAATTCTCAATCTCAAATGAGAATCTAATAGGTATAGAACCATGGCACTACAGTGCTATTGAGAACTTCATGAAAAATGAATTTGGAGTTGAAACAAGCCTAAGTAATGTAAAGTATCAAGGAAAAAGTACAGAAGTTACATCCTTTAGAAGCAAGTACGTCTTCTACAGAGATCCAACAAGAGGCGATAAACTCTGCTATGAGATGGATGTAGCAGCAAAGGGAGGACAAGGGAGCGTAAAAACCTTTAACAAACTAACTACAAGAGCAAAAGATGGTACATCTTGGACTGTTGCCACAGACGGCATTATCTTCTTGGCTTATCCAGAGGGTCAATCATACTTCATGGATCCATTAGATAAAACCTTTGAAGTGGTTACAAATCCAACTACACAACCCACGCAAAAACCAGGAACCAACAACAATCCCAGCAATGGAGAAACAAACTCTCCATCTCCACCACCGCCAATTTAGAGGAGAAGAATAACAAATATTTTTCTCCTCTCTCCTATTTCTTAATAAAAGTATTTAAAATATTTTTATTAGCAAATAAAAGATAATAAATTAAAAAATATGAAAAAACAAATCTTAAATACAATAAAAAGAAAGTTTCTATTCTTACTAGGAATAGTATTTCTAGGGACCTTTCTTTGCCACGGGATCTCTTTTGCGTCTAATTTCAATCAAGGCGTATCTGATTTTCCTCTAAGAGTAGGTAATGTCACTCAAAGCTCAGGAACTTTAAACTGGGGCACATCTTTATCAGGTGTTAATCCAGGAGATCAATTAAAGTTTCAAGTGTATTACCATAATGCAGGAAACTCTTCTGCAAGTAATAGTAA
>JAAZMU010000091.1 GCA_012798645.1 Patescibacteria group bacterium
AAACGGAGAAGAAAATAATATTGATTGGGCTTTCAAATGGTGCTTTATTAGTGGATGAAATTATGGAAAAAGTAAAAGACAAAGAAAACATATTCAGTATTGAAATTGGGAAGCCTTTTTTTGGTGTACATAGTGAAAATAAGAATATTCTTTTAATTAGGAATCCTGAGGACAGATTATGTAATAAGGATTTTGTTGAGCTTTTCAAAAGCCTTTTTATTTTTGCTCCTTTAAGATGGCTTAAGAATTTTATTTTAGGAGAAGGTATTTCTTTTAATTCGTCTGTTGAAATTAAGGGACATAATTATATCCTTCAAAAACATAAAATAAAAATAAGTAATTTTATTGATGAGAAAATTATATGATCAGAGTTTTAGTATCTATTATATTTGGAGGGATTATTTTTGTGTATGTTGGCAATACTATTGGCTGGGATTTTATACTTACAGGATGTAAGAAATTTTTAAGTTTTGAGGGTGTGATTATAATTGCTTTGTCTTTTTTTATTGCTTTTCTAGGAAGCTTAAGATGGAAGAAAATACTTAAAGGGGAAAAGATAAAAGAAAAAGATTTATTTAAAACATATATTGGAGGGTTTTCTCTTATGTATTTATTTCCTATGATTTTATTTGGAAGTGAACTTTTTAGGGCATCAATATTAAAGCATCGATATAAAGTAAATTTGGATAGTGCCTTAGCGTCTGTTTTTATAGAGAGGATTTTAGAATGGACAATAAATATTATTGTAATAATAACTGGTGTTTTATATTTTTTTTATGCTATTAAAAAACCAACTTTTAACCTTGGTATTATTTTTACAGGAACAATTTTGATCACATTAATTATTCTTATAGCTGTTTATTTTTATATATTTAAGAAAAAAAGTTTTTTAAGAAATATTTTGTTTAAACTTAAAAAGGAAAATATTGCAGTGAAAGTTGAACAAAAAGTTTTTGAATATTTTGATGTTAAAAATATTAATTTATGGGAGGGTTATTTTTTGTCTTTTTTAAAAGCCATGGCAATGTTTTTAAGAGTGTGGGTCATACTATACTTCTTAGATAGTATTTTGCCTTTAAGGGAGGTTTACCCAATTTTAGGATTCTCTTTTTTAAGCACACTAATTCCAATCCCAGCAGCATTAGGGGTGCAGGAACTAATACAAGCTTTTGCTTTTGAGAACTTAAGTATTAAAACTGGTATTTCCTCTGTTTTTTCAATGCTTTTAAGAAATGGAGATATAATTGTTTCTTTGACTGGGCTTGTATTATTTTCTAAGATAGGCTATGACTTTTTATTTAAAAATGAAAAACGAAAAAATAGCAAAAATATTGTTTGAGATAGGTGAGTATCTTGAACTTGATAATATACCTTTTAAACCGCGGGCATATCAAATGGCTGCTCTTTCAATTGATAATTTAGAGGAAGATATTCAAGGGATTTATAATGAAAAAGGTATAAAAGGAGTTTTAGAAATTCAAGGAGTTGGAAAAGGGATTGCTTTGAAAATTGAAGAATATTTAAAGACTGGGAAGATAAAGTATTTAGAGGAGTTAAAAAGGAGAAAGACAATAGATGTCAAGAATTTATTAAAGGTAGAAGGGTTAGGTCCTAAACGAATAAGTTTTTTAAATAAAGAGCTTGGTATTACAAACATTTTAGAATTGAAGCAAGCAATTAAGAAAAACAAACTAAAAGAGCTTAAAGGGTTTGGGGAGAAAAGTCAGCAAAATATATTAGAATCTATTGCTTTTGTTGAGACAAGTGGATTAAGATATATGCTTTCAGAAGTGCAAAAAGATGTTTCAATGATTTTAGAGAAATTTAAAAAGTTAAAAGAAGTTGAAAAAATAGAGGTAGCAGGGTCTTATAGAAGGAAAAAAGAAACAATAGGAGATGTTGATATTTTAATTGCATCTTCAAAACCTAAAAAGATAATGGATGAGTTTACTTCTTTTGAAGGGGTTTCTCGGGTATGGGGCAAAGGTAAAACAAAAACTTCTTTAAGAATGGAAAAGGGTTTTAATATTGATTTAAGGGTGGTTCCTTTAGGTTCGTTTGGTTCTGCCTTGCAGTATTTTACAGGTTCAAAAGAACATAACGTAGCTTTAAGAAGACTTGCTATTTCAAAGGGGTATAAGTTAAATGAATATGGACTTTTCAAAGAAGGAGTTTTAAAGGCAGGTAAAGATGAGGTGGGTATTTATAAAAAGCTTGGGCTTCAATTTATTCCACCTGAATTAAGAGAAAATAGGGGAGAAATTGAAGCAGGACTTAAAAGAAAAATACCAAAGCTTATAGAGTTAAAAGATATTAGAGGAGATTTTCATACTCATTCTAATTTTGCAGGAACATTAATTTCTATGGAGGAGATTGTTTTAAAAGCAATTCAAAAAGGGTATGAATACATTGGCATATCAGATCATACAAAAGCACTTAAAATAGAGAATGGTTTAGATGAAAAAGAGTTAGCTCTCCAGGCAAAAGAGATTGAGAAGTTGAATAAGAAGTATAGGGAGATAAGGATATTTCATGGAGCAGAAGTTAATATTTTAAAAGATGGGTCATTGGATATTAAAAATAGTGCGCTTAAAGAACTTGATTTTGTAAATATTGGAGTGCATGCTAATTTTAAAATGAAAAAAGAGGAGATGACAGAAAGAGTGCTTAAGGCAATGTCTAATCCTTATGTTACATGTCTAGTACATCCTACAGGAAGAATAGTAAATAAAAGAGAGGCTTATGATATTGACCTTGAAAAAATATTTGAATTTGCTAATCTCAGAAAGATTTTGCTTGAGGTTAGTTCGTCGCATAGATTAGATTTAAATGATTATAATATTAAAAAAGCAAAAGAAAAAGGTTGTAAGTTCTTGATAAATACGGACACTCATATGTTAAAGCATATGGACAGGATGAAATATGGTATTTATCAGGCAAGGCGGGGGTGGCTTACTAAAAAAGATGTTATTAACACACTCCCATTAAATAAAATTTATGGAAAAATCAGCAGGTCTAATAATTTATAGGAAAGAAAAGGAACATATATATTATCTTTTATTACGTTATCAGTCTTTAGCAAAAAAAGGGATTGATTATTGGGGGTTTCCTAAGGGGCATATTGAAGGAAAAGAAACTGAAAAACAAACAGCTATAAGAGAGGCTTATGAGGAAACAGGAATTAGAGATTTAGTAATTGTTAAAGATTTTAAATATGTGATAGATTATTGTTTTAGGAAAAAAGGGAAAATAGTTTTTAAAACAGTCACTTTTTTTATTGCAGAAACTAAAACAAAAGAAGTAAAGGTTTCTTTTGAGCATATTGGGTATCAATGGATTAAATATAATCAAGCTATTAAAGAGTTAAACTTTTTAAATGATGTTGCTATGCTTAAAAAAGCACATAGGTTTATTACAAGAAAATGACAAAAGCTCTTCTTTTATATTCAAAAGGATTAGACTCTATTTTAGCAAAAGAGATTTTAGAAAAGCAAGGAATTGAGGTGCATACTATGAATTTTGGGTCTTGTTTTTTTGAGGGAGAGATTGATATTTCTGATGAACTTTTAGAAGTTGTTAAGAAGCCTAAATATGGGAGAGGTAAAGGTATGAATCCTTGTTTGGATTGCCATCTTTTAATGTACAAAAAGGCAAAGGAAATAATGCTTGAGAAAGGTTATGATTTTATAGCAACAGGGGAAGTAGTTTCTCAACGTCCTTTTTCTCAGACTAGAGATAAACTTCTTTTTTTAGAAAAGAAAGCAGGTCTTGAAGGTTTGATTTTAAGACCTTTGTCTCAGAAATTATTTCCTTTAACTATTTTTGAAAAAAAAGGAATAGTTAAAAGAGATGAGTTTTATGATATTTCAGGGAAGAGTAGAAAAAGACAATTAGAACTTGCAAAAGAGTTTGGGATTTCTTCTATACCAATGCCAGCTGGAGGATGTATTTTAACTGATAAGGAATATTCAAAGAAATTAAAAAAGCTCATAGAGATAAAGCCTGATTTTGATTCTAATGATGCAAAAGTTTTAACAAAAGGAAGAGTATTTTTTGATGAAAAAACAATGTTTGTTGTAACAAGGAACAAGGAGGAGGGGGAAGAGATAAGGAATTTTTTTAAAAAAGGGGATGTGGTTTTAGAACCTCAGAACTTTCCTGGTCCCACAGTTTTAGTTAGGGGATCTCTTATTAAAAAAGGAAAAGAGTATTTAATTAAATACTCTAAAAAAGTTCCTGAAAAGCCTAATATTTTAATTAAGCGTATTTAAGATTTCATTAAATATTTCTGGTTTTTTGTTTGCAAGCTCAGCTAAAATTTTTCTATTAATATCAATGTTTTCTTTTTTTAGTTTTCCTATGAATTTGCTATAAGAAATACCTTTTTCTTTAGAAAGTGCACTGATTTGAGTTTGCCATAATTTTCTTTTTTCTCTTTTTCTGACTTTTCTGTCTCTATATGAATAAGACCATGCTTTCATTAAGGCTTGCTTTGCAGCTCTAAAGCATTTCTTTCTTGTCCATTTAAATCCTTTGGCTTGCTTAATAGTTTTCTTTTTCCTTTTTTGTGCTTGTGTTCCTCTTTTGACTCGTACCATAATTATGATTTTAATAATTTTTTAATCTTCTTTGCTTCGGGTTCTGCAACCTTTACCATTTTTCTAAGTCGTCTTCTTTTGCTTGAAGTTTGTTTAGATAAAAGATGATCTTGCCCGCTTGGCATTCTTAAAACTTTACCCTTTTTGGTAATTTTAAATCTTTTAGCTATTGATTTTCTGGTTTTTTGTTTCATTTTTTTGATATTATCATGGAAAGGCCTCTGGGCACTTTTTTTAATTCTCTTTCTATTTTAATTTCAATTCCTTGGCTTTCAATAATCTCAATTAACTGTCTAACTTTTTCTTTTCCAACTTGACCTAATCCTTTTTGCCTTCCTCTTAAAATTAAATCAATTCTTACTTTTTCTCTGTTGTTTAGGAATTTAATTGCATTTTTTGCTCTTATTTGAAGGTCGTTTTGTGAGATATTGAAAGATAGTCTAATGCTTTTAAGTTCTCCTGATTTTGCTTTTGGTTTTTTATTTTTTTTCTTTAGAGAATAAAGGTATTTACCATAATCTCCAATTTTACATACAGGGGGAACAACTTTTTCAGTTACTTGAATCAGGTCTAGGTTACGCTCTTTTGCCATATCAAGAGCGGTTTTAGTAGGCATTATGCCAAGCTGTTTTCCGCTTTCATCTACTATCCTAACTTCTTTTGCTCTAATTTGTTGGTTTATTAATGGTTTTTTCATTTAATGGTGGAGGTGGCGAGTTTTGAACTCGCGTCCAGAAACTATATTCAAAAATAATTCTACAAGCTTATTCTAAATTATTGTTTTTGCATTAAAGTTTGAATTTAGAAAAAACCTTTAATGCTAGATTTAGAAGTAGTTTCAATAATGTTATCTAAATCGCTAACATTATCTACTCTCGCAAGATATAACACCTAGTTTCTGCCTAGCGAGAATAATCAGACTAGATGGAGCTTAAGCGTAAGCTAGCTCTTTTTGACTGAATGAATTTCCAGTTGTTTTTGTTTTTGTTTTTAATGAGAACAAGAACTCAGCTTGCATATTTTTGTCAAATTACTGTCGAGACAAATCACCCCCTTGATTTTAATTCTCTTTTTAATCTTCGGTTGATTTCTCTTTTTTTAATTGATTCTCTTTTGTCGTGGGTTTTTTTACCACGGACAAGAGCAAGCTCCATCTTTATGAAGCCTCTTTTAGTATAGAGCATAACAGGCATTAAAGTCAAGCCTTTTTCCTTGCTTTTGCCAATTAAATAGTTAATTTCTTTTCTTTTTAAGAGAAGTTTTTTGTTTCTAGTTTCATTATAATCTATGTATATATTGTTTGGCTGGTATGGTTTTATTCTAGCTCCTACCCAAAAAACTTCATTTTTTTGAATTAAGATATACGTACCTGCTAAATTAACACTTCCTTTTTTTCTAATACTTTTTACTTCAAACCCAAAAAGTTCTATTCCTGCTTCAAATGTTTCTAATATTTCATA
>JAAZMU010000092.1 GCA_012798645.1 Patescibacteria group bacterium
AAGATTTTAAAGGTGTCTTATCTTTTATCTGCACCAGTTGTTTTAGGAGCATCTATTTATCTTTATTTGAAAAATCCAGATATTGTTATGCAAGGAGGTTGGATTGCTTTGATTTTCTCTTTTATATTTGGTTTTATTTCCCTTAAGTCTTTATTAAAGTTATCTCAGAGAATAGATTTTTCTAAATTTACTTTGATATTTGGTATAATATGTATTTTAGGAGCATTACTTGAATTTTTAATATGAATAGTTTAAATAAAGAACAAAAACAAGCAGTTTTTCATGATAAGGGGCCTCTTTTAATAGTGGCAGGAGCAGGAACTGGAAAAACTACTGTACTCACAAAAAGGATTGCTCATCTTATGCAAAAAGGGGTGAGTGCTAATGAAATACTTGCTTTGACTTTCACAGAAAAAGCTGCTGAAGAGATGCAAACTAGGGTAGAGAGTTTTTTAGATTTTGGCTATTATGATTTTTGGATTTCAACTTTCCATTCTTTTTGTGATAGGATTTTGAAAATTCATGGATTAGAGATTGGAATACCCACAAATTATAAACTTTTGGATGAAACTGCTGCTTGGATTTTAATTAAGAGAAATTTTAATGAATTTAACTTTTTAAAGGAATATAAGCCACTTGGAAATCCTACTAAGTTTATTCATGCATTGGTTCGTCATTTTGAGGATTGTAAAAATGAAGGTATTTATCCCGAAGATTATTTGATTTATGCTGATTCTCTTAAAAAAGATTTAGTTATAAATGATGATTTGGAATATGTGCAAGTAAATGAAGTAGCTGAAGCTTATCATACTTATCAAAAATTACTTTTAAATAATAATAGTTTGGATTTTGGTGATTTAATAAATTATGTACTTAAGCTTTTTAAAAAACATAAAAAAGTTTTAGAAAAATATCAAAAGCAATTTCAATATGTTTTAATAGATGAATTTCAGGATACTAATTTTGTACAATATGAACTTGTTAAGAAAATAGCTGAGCCAAAAAATAATATTACAGTTGTGGGAGACGATGATCAATGTTTGGATGAAAATACTTTGATTGAAAAAATAGAGGGAAAAACAAAAATTAAAAATATTAAAAAAGGAGATAAGGTGCTAGCGGGTGTTGGCGAAGGACGTATTGGTGTAGCCAAAGTTTTAGATGTTTCTTTTAATAAAAAGGAGGTTGATTTATTAAACATCAAGACCAAGAAAGGCAAAGAGATTCTTTTAACAGACAATCATAAAATGTTTTGTTTGGGTGAGAATTATGAAAAAACATATATTACAATGTTTTCAAAGGCAGAAAATGGTTTGCATACTTTAAGTTCTGACAAGGATGTTTCAAGTTCTAGTTTAAGAGAATTAATTAAACTTTCAAAAGAATATACTGATGAAAAGGTGGGGGTTAGATTTAAGGCAGGTTTAAATGATTATGCTATTATGGTGCCAGCTAGAGAGTTAAAAGTTAAAGATAAAATTCCAATTAAATGGGGGAATAAGATTATATATGATCAAATTATTGAGATTAGAAAGAATAAAAAAGTGGCTAAAATCTATGATCTAGAAATTGAAAAAGCACATAATTTTTTAGCAAATGATATATTGGTTCATAATTCAATTTTTTCTTTTCAGGGAGCGTCATTTAATAATGTCTTGAGGTTTAAAAGCGACTATCCAAAATCAAAAGAAATTATACTTACAGAGAATTATAGATCTACGCAAGAAATATTGGATTTAGCCTATAATTTTATTCAATTGAATAATCCAAACAGACTAGAATTTCAACTAAAGGAAGATTTAGAGAAAATAGATAAAAGATTAAAAAGCAATTCAAAGGAAAAAGGTTTGCTTGAGCTTTTGTCATTTGAAACAGCAGATGATGAAGTAATGGGGGTGATTGATAAGATTTGGGAGCTTAAAGAAATAGATAATAGCGCAAAGTTTTCTGATTTTTGTGTATTAGTAAGAACAAATGAAACAGCAGATCAGTTTGTCAGAGGTTTTGAAAGAGCTAATATGCCCTGTCACTTTTTAGCTTCTAAAGGACTTTATTCGCATCCGATTATCATAGATATTATTGCATATTTTAGAGTGGTTTTAGATTTTTATGATTCGCCTAATCTTTACAGGGTTTTAAGGTCTCTACCTTTTGATTTTTCACCAGAAGAGGTTGCTAAGATAGGGTGGTTTGCTCAAAGAAAAACTATTCCTTTGTTTGAGGCTATTCAAAAACAAGAACTTTTAAACGAATTGTCTAAAGAGACTGGAGAAAGATTAAAGGAATTAATAGTGATTTTAAAAAATCATTTTGAATTATCAAAGGAGAAAAATATAAGTGAAGTTTTTGTACGAATGATAAATGACCTTCATTATGCGAAATGTTTAAAACAAGCAACAGAAGAAAATTTAAGAGTCTGGGAGATTATTTATCAATTTTTTCAGAAAACTAAAAGTTTTGAAAATAGCAATCATGATGGAAAGTTAATTGCTTTTATGGATCAAATACAAATGGAATTAGATGCAGGAGAGGAAGGAAGTTTAGATAACCAGGTAGGGAGTGAGAGCGACTCGGTTAAGATTATGACAATTCATTCTGCAAAAGGGCTTGAATTTAAATATGTTTTTGTGGTCAGTCTTGTTCATAGAAGATTTCCAAGTGATAGAAAACATTCTCAAATAAAGATACCAGAGGAGCTTGTAAAGGAGATTATAGGGGAAGGTGATTTTCATTTAGAAGAAGAACGAAGACTTTTTTATGTTGCTTTAACAAGAGCTAAAAAGGGGTTATTTTTAACTTGGGCTTCTGATTATGGGGGGAAACAACTTAAAAAGCCTTCAAGGTTTTTAATAGAGGCAGGACTTATTAAGGAAGAAGATGCTTTAAAGCAAAAATTAAAAAGAGAAGGATTTTCTTTTCAGAAGAATTTTAATAATTTTAAAAAAGAATCAAATGAAATATTAGATATTAGTTATGGGGATTTTTTGCCTTTGCATTTTTCCTTTTCTCAATTGGCAGCTTTTCAAAAATGTCCTTTGCAGTATAAGTTTGAATATATTTTGAAAATTCCTACAAAAGGAAAACCTAATTTTTCATTCGGAAAAACAATACATAATACGCTTTATAGGTTTGTAAATTTAAATGCTCAAATATTTCAAAAAGAGCAAAAAAACTTGTTTGGTAAATTGGATATAGAAAGAGAAAAAGTTAATTTAGGGATAAATGATTTATTGAGTATTTATAATGAGGAATGGATTGATGCGTGGTTTGACAATGAAGAGCATAAAAAAGAGTATAAGAAAAAAGGAAAAGAAATTTTAAAGAGTTTTTATAAAGATTTTCTTAAAAAAGGCTTTTGTGTTTTGTATATGGAAAATGAACCTGCGCTTGAAAAAGATTTTAGTATTAATTTAAATGGGAATAAGTTTGTTGGGTCAATTGATAGGATTGATAAAATTAAAGATGAGATTGAGATAATAGATTATAAAACAGGGAATGTTAAAAAGAGTTTGTCTGCGGATGATAAATTTCAGTTAGAAATTTATAATTTAGTTGCGAATAAATTATTTAATATAACGCCAAGTAAATTAACCTTCTATTATTTAGAAGAGGGGAAACACTCTTCGTTTGAACCAAAAGTAAAGTCGCTTAAAAAAACAGAAGAAAAAATATTAAATATAATAAAGAGGATAAAAAGAAGTAAATTTAAACCAACAGCTGGTTGGCAATGTCAATTTTGCGATTATAAAGATATTTGTCCTCATAGAAAATTTTGAAATATGAAAAAAGTTACAATTCTAGGTGATGGTGCATGGGCAACCACACTTGCTATATTATTAAATAGAAATGGGCATAAAGTTACAATGTGGAGTGTTTTTCCAGAATATTTAGATGAATTAAATATTAAAAGAGAGAATAAGAAATATCTTCCTGGCTTTTTAATTCCGAAAGAAATATCTTTTGTAAAAGATGTTAACAAAGCAGTTTCAGAAAGTGATATTATTATTAATGCAATACCTTCGAAGTTTTATAGAAGTGTTTTAAAAAAAATAGATTGTGTTGTTTTGGATAAAATATTCGTGAGTGTTTCAAAAGGAATTGAGCAGAAAAGCTTAAAAAGAATGTCCGAGATTATAGAGGAAGAGCTTGGAAAAGTTAAGACTTGCGTTTTATCTGGTCCTACAATTGCAATTGAAGTTGCTAAAGAAATGCCAGCGGCTGCTATATCTGCGTCATTTGATTTTGAAGTTGCAAAGCAAATTCAGGAACTATTTTTTAATGAAAATTTTAGAGTATATACAAGTAGAGACCCTTTAGGAGTTGAGCTTTGCGGAGCACTTAAAAATATAATTGCCATTGCTTCTGGTGTATCTGATGGACTTGGCTTTGGAGCCAATACAAAGGCTGCTATTTTAACAAGAGGAGTGGTAGAAATTACAAGATTAGGGCAAGTTATGGGGGTTAAAAAAGAAACTTTCTTTGGAATAGCTGGAATTGGTGATTTAATTACAACCAGCATAAGCCCTGATAGTAGGAATAGGACATTTGGAGAAAGAATAGGAAGAGGAGAAAGCATAGAAGATATTATTAGCTCTACAAACAGTGTTATTGAGGGGTTAACAACAACAGAGGCTGTTTATAATTTAAGCAAAGAATATAATATAGAAATGCCTATTACAAAACAAGTCTATATGATTTTGTATCGTAAGAAAGATCTTAAAAAAGCATTAAAAGCTTTGATGCTAAGAGAAAAAAAAGAAGAATAGACAACATCTAATAATTTTGTTATAAGTTAAGTATAATAATTAAGCTAAATATATTATGGAAATCAAAATATTTATAGAAATACCAAAAGGAAGTCGACAGAAATATGAGTTAAATGAAGAAACAGGACAAATAGAATTAGATAGAACTATTTATGGTCCTGTTTATTTTCCCTTTGAATATGGATATATTAAAAATACTTTAGCTGATGATGGAGACCCTTTAGATGCATTGATTTTAACAAACGAAGCAACATTTCCAGGGTGCACTGTTTTAGCAAGAATAATTGGTATGCTTGTAATGGAAGATGAAAGTGGTATTGATAATAAAATATTAGCTGTTCCTGTTTCAAAAATAAATCCTGCGTATTCTCATATTAATGATATATCTGATTTAACTGATTATGAGAAGAATTTAATTAAGGAATTTTTTGAAGTTTATAAAAGAATGGAACCTAATAAATGGGTAAAAGTTGAAGGGTTTGCAGATAAGGAGAGGGCAATAAAAGAAGTAGAAAAAACAAAAAATAATTATGAAAAAATATAAAATAGACAAAGAAAATTGTTTGGGTTGTGGTGGCTGTACTATTATATGTCCAGAAGGGATTGTTTTAGGAGAAGACGGCAAGGCTCAAATAACTAATCAAGAAGAACTTGAGAGGGCAGGAGGGGAAAGTGTTTGTCCTTATGGGGCAATTGTGTTAGATGAAAAACTTTCTTCAGATTAAAAATTTAGAAGTAGAACTTGAAGGAAAAAAAGTCTTAAATGGGCTTGATTTTGAAATAGGAAAAGGTGAGATTGTGGCGCTTTTAGGTCCAAATGGGAGCGGAAAAAGCACACTTGCAAAAGTAATTGCAGGAGACCTAAAATTCAAGATAAAAGCAGGAGATATTTTGTTTAATAAAAAGGATATTTCAAGATTACCTCCTGAAAAAAGAGTTAAAAAAGGGATAGCTTTAGCGTTCCAGGATCCACCTGAAATACAGGGGCTTAAAATGGATTTTTTTTTGAATAGTATGTCCCAGTTAGACGATTGCTTTAAGGAGGAGAAATTACTTAAAAGAGATGTTAATAAGGGATTTTCTGGTGGGGAAAAAAAGATTTCAGAATTAATGCAATTAACTTGCCTTGATTTAAAGCTTGTAATATTAGATGAAATTGATTCAGGTTTGGATATTAAAAGAGTGGAACAGGTGGCAAAGATTATCAATAGATATTTTATTCAAAAAGGAGTGGCTGTTTTAATAATAACACATCATGGTGATATTTTAGATTTATTAAAGCCTAATAAAACTAATATTATAATCAATGGAAGAATTGTAGGAAAGGATGAGGATTATAAAAATGTCCTAAGAACAATCAAAAAATACGGATATGAAAAATGTAAAAAATGTACCAAATTTTTATCAGAGGAATAATAAGGCAGAGATAAACTCTTTTAATGGTATTATAGTTTTACCAAGTGTTGTTGCATGGGAAAACTACGAATGGACGCATAATTATTTTGTTAAAAAGCCTGAGCAAGGATTTTTTTTATGGGTTAAGGAGTCAATATTTAGTCAAATAAATACTCTAGTTGAAATTGATTCTAAAAATGTTTTTCAAAAAATGAATAATTTAATTGTTATTGAAAAAGGAATTAAAGCTAAATTATTTTCTACTTGTAAATCTTTGAAAGAGGTTAAGGGGAAACATTTTGCAAAGGCTAAAATTATAATTAAGAAAAATAGTTTTTTAGAATTTTTACAATATAGTTCTTGGCAAAAAGGAGATGAGTTTAAATCAGAGTATGAGTTTTTCTTAGAAGAAAAAGCATATCTTAAGGCAAACATTTCTAATAAGAATAAGGGAGCTAAAATAGTCACAAAAGAGAATGTTTATTTAGGAAAAAGAAAGGCAAGCGCTGATGTACGTATTAAAATGGTTGCTGAAAAAGGAGGAACTTTTTTTTCAGAAAGTTATATTCATGGAGAAAGCAATACAAAAGGACATTTGGAATGTTCAGGGTTAATTTCTGGTAAGGATTCTAAAATAACTTCAATCCCTGGGTTAATGTGTAATTCAGATAAGGCTGAATTAACACACGAGGCTTTTGTGGGGAAAATTTCTGAAGAAAAGTTAATGTATTTAAGGATGAGAGGGCTTTCCTTGAGAAAAGCAGAAGAAATAATAATAAATAGTTTTTTAAGTTTATGAAAAAGGTTTTTGTTGCTATATCTTCTGGTATAGACTCAACAGTTGCACTTAAAATTTTAGCAAAGGAATATAATGTGACGGCTGTTTTTATGCGTTTATATGATATAGCAGATGAAAGAAGGGCAAAAGAAATTGCTGATTTTTTTAATGTGCCTTTCTTGGTTTTTGATTTTAGAAAAGAATTTAAAGAGAAAATAATTAATAGATTTATTAAAGATTTAAAAGCAGGAAATACACCTAACCCATGCGTTTTATGTAATCGAGATATTAAATTTAATTTATTTTATAAGGAGGCGAAAAAAAGAGGGGCAGATTTAATTGCAACAGGACATTATGTTAAGAAAAAAGGAGAATTTTTATATAAAGCAAAAGATGAAAAAAAAGATCAATCTTATTTTTTATGGGGGCTTACAAAAGAACAAGTTAAAAACTCATTATTTCCTTTGGGAGATTTTAGAAAAGAAGATATTAGAAAACAAGTAAAAATAAAAACAGGAAAAGAATCGCAAGAAGTTTGTTTTGATTTTAGTGAACTTTTAGAGAGTAAGAAGGGAAAAATACTAGATGAGAATAATAATGTCTTGGGGAAGCATCAAGGGGTTTGGTTTTATACGATAGGGCAGAGAAAAGGAATTGAATTACCACAAGGTCCTTTTTTTGTTTTTAAAAAAGATGTTAAAAATAATATTTTGTATGTTACAAAGAACAAAGAATTACTTTTGAAAAAAGAAGTTAAGTTTAAAAAAACAAATTGGTTTGTTTTAAAGGAATTTCCGTTTCAGGCGAGTGCTAAAATTAGGTATAGGGCAAAAGAAGCATTATGCACAGTATATAAGAATAAAGCAATTTTTAAAGAGGGACAAAGCGCAGTTACAAGTGGACAATCAATTGTATTTTACAAGAATAAAAAACTTATAGGGGGAGGAATAATTTATGAATAAGAAAACATTTTTTACTTTGTTAATTTTGTTTTTTTGCAATGTGATTGCCTTTAATTTTGTATTCAATAGAAACGATAATTTAAGAGTGATTTTCTTTGATATTGGGCAAGGAGATTCTATTTTTATTGAAACAAGTCAAGGTCATCAAATTTTGGTAGATGGAGGACCTAATAATTCCGTGTTAAATAATTTAGAGAAATTTATGAGTCCTTTTGATAAGAGCATAGATATGATTATATTAACACATGCAGACAAAGATCACTTAGCAGGGCTTGTAAGCGTTTTAAAGGTTTATAATGTTGATATTATTGTTTGGAGTGGTGCTTCCTCTGAATCTAATTTATTTTATGAATTTAAAGGATTGATGGATGGGAAGAAAGTGGTAACAGTTAAAGCATTTGATAAGATTTTTGCTGGGGATATTGAGCTTGAAATATTAAATCCAATAAAGGATGTTGAAACTGTTAAAGACCTTAATGATACATCAGTTGTTTTTAGATTAGTGCATGGAAAGTCAAGGTTCTTATTAACAGGAGATTTATCTTCTAAGTTTGAAATGGATGTGATTGAGGTGTTTGATGATATTAAAAGTAATATTTTAAAAATAGGGCATCATGGTTCAAAATATTCTACTGCAGAAGAATTTGTTAAAGCAGTTTCTCCTAGTTGTGCTGTTATTTCAGTCGGGAAAAATAGTTATGGGCATCCTGCAGAAAGAGTACTTGAGCTTTTAGAAGAAAGGAATATTAAGACTTTAAGAACAGATATTCATGGAGATGTTGTTTTTTACTCAGATAGGGAAAATATATTTTTGAAAAAGTAAATTAAATGCTATACTAAAATTAAAGGTCTTTATAAGAAAATAAGAAATTAATAATATGAAAAAATATATAACAAATATAGAAGAGGAAACTTTAGAAAACGATAATTTTCGTAAAGTTCTTTTTACAGCTAAACATATGCAACTTGTTGTAATGTCTCTTAATCCTAATGAAGATATTGGAGAAGAAGTTCATGAATCACATGATCAATTTATTAGAATAGAACAAGGAAATGCAAAAGCAATTTTAGATGGAAAAGAGTTTGAACTTGAAGATGATTCAATTGTTGTAATTCCAGCAGGAGTTAGACACAACATTGTAAATACATCCTCTCAAAACAAAGTAAAACTTTATACCATATATGCCCCACCAGAACATAAAGATAAGACAATTCATAAAATTAAGGAAGAGGGAATGGAACACGATGACTTTGATGGGATTACTTCATTTTAAACTTGATTATTGAGAACGATAATAGTATACTAACAGTGCCTTGCTCTTTAAAAGTTTTCTGAACGCTTTTTCCCAGGGACTCTGCTTCTTTAATTGCTGTGGCAATTGAGGTAAGAAACCCACTTAAGTTTTTGCAGAATTTCTTTTAAGTTGAGCGAGGCAAAAAAAGCTTATCTTTGCGATAAGTTTTTTGTTTGCACTTAAGTCTTTAATTTGATATAATTTAAGTATGCAGAATCTAGGAGGTCAAAAATGGAGTTTGCTAATTTGCCTTTATCATTAGACCCACTTTTAAGCATAGTTCTTTCATTCTTTTTGGCACTTTTACTTGCTTTTGCTTTGTATAAGTTTGCCTCAGGACAGCATGTTTGTTGTATTGCTTTCTATTCTATTGTGGCGTTGATTTTTATTCCAGCAATGATAGGAGCAGTGTTAGGAACTTTTGCATCGTTCCTTGCAACGATAGCTCTGATAGCTGGAGCAGTTTGGACTCTTTACGAGGTAAGACTCAAGGAAAGTAAAGAAGTGCTTACAAATGAAAAACCCTTAGAAGATATCTAAGGGCTTATTTTTCTTTATAAAGTGCTTTTATACATTTAGTGCACGCTAAAATTTTCTTACCCGCGTATTCCTTGTAAGCTTTTTTGTCCACATCGCTTGGAATAAGAACCCACTGTAAATTCGGGTACTTTCTCTTTTTAGGAGTGGGATTATATTTTGAAATCAGTTTTTTATATTGTCTTTCCATAGCTGATTTCTTTTCACATATTTTACATACTTTTGCCATATGTTATATATATAGCAAAAAATAGAATAATTGCAAGTCTTTTTTTAATATGCTAGTATTTTACATATGAGCGAAGTTATCATAGTTAGTTTTATTGTTTTAATATTTTCAATCGTGATTCATGAAGTGTCTCACGGAAGTATGGCTTATCATTTGGGAGATGATACTGCCAAAAGGCAAGGAAGGTTAAGTTTGAATCCCTTGAAGCACATTGATCTTATGGGCACAATACTTTTGCCTTTGTTCTTAGTTATGTTGAATTCTCCTGCTGTAATTGGATGGGCAAAACCAGTTCCAGTTAATTTTAATAATTTACGAGATAGAAAATGGGGCGAATTAAAAGTGGCTATAGCTGGACCACTTTCTAATTTGTGCGTAGCGTTAGTTTGTGCCTTACTGATTAGATTCTTTACCTTGGGAGAAGGGATGACGTTGATTTTATCTGTAGCAGTGATTTATAATATTTTACTTGCTTTGTTCAATTTAATTCCTGTGCCACCTTTAGATGGTTCACATATATTGTTTACATTTCTGAGAAATTATGAAGTAAAAGCTTTTTTGACTAGGTTTGGATTTTTTATTTTAATTTTTGCTTTATTCTTTACTCCCTTTTTAAAAATCTTACTTTCTGCCACGGTTTTTCTAGGTAATTTTTTAACAGCAGGAAAGCTATTGATATAAATTAGTATTAATAAATAATAATAATTATAAATTTATGAAGAAATTATTACCCACCATTATTATAATATTGCTTCTTGTTTTTGTAGGTCTTTTCTTGCAAAATAAAGATTCTCCCTCCCTCACCCTTATTTTCCCTAATGGAGGAGAAGTTTTAGAAGAAGGCTCAACTTATACAATTAAATGGGATAGTAAAAATATTCCTGCTGATAGCAAAGTATCTATGAGTCTTCGCCGAGTAATATCAGCAACTGAGGAGCAAGAATTCCCCCTTGATCTTTTTGATTTATACAATACTGGAAGTGTAGAGTGGACAGTTTCTAACATGTATCCTGCAGGAGATTATTTACTAAGCATTGTTAAGTATTCTTCTAGCGCTCCTATTGCTGATGAAAGTGATGCTCCTTTTCAAATTGTAAAGTCTTCTCAAGAAATGAATTGGCAAACTTACTATAATGAAGATTTTGGATATAGTCTAAGTTATCCTGATAATTTAATTTTAAGAGAATTTCCAGGAACAAAGACTGGAGCCGGTTTTCGTTTAAAAGAGGAAATGTCTGGCGAATGTATTACTGTGTCTGTAAGAGAAGCAGTAAAAGACAAAGAGGATATCCCCTTTGATCAATATGTAAGAGAAGCAGCTATAGAGGAAATTCAAGATTATAAGAGGTTAAATTCTATTGAGAAAGTAACTACAGACAGCGGACTTGATGGTTATAAAACGACTTGGGGTTATACTTTTTTGGGCGGAGAAGAAGAAATTTCTTTGCCAATTACATATTTTGAAGGTCCTGGTAATGTCCAAGGAATAAATTACAAGACTATTCAGCTAAATTTAAATGATTCAAGCTTTGAGGAAGTTTACGAACAAATGCTACGTACTTTTAGTAAAGAGTAAGTTTAGTTGACGAACAGGCAAAAACTTGTTAATATGTTTTTGTTATTTAATAAATATAAATTATGTTGGCTGTAATAAAAACAGGAGGGAAGCAATATATTGTTAGCCCTAAAAAGAAAATTAAAATTGAGAAGTTAGATAT
>JAAZMU010000093.1 GCA_012798645.1 Patescibacteria group bacterium
AACAACTGCTTGTTGGGTTAATCCTCCGAAGTAAGTTGTTTCATTTCCTTTTGACCCTGCGCCTGTAACTGCTACAGCTGTGTCAGGATCACTGTTTAGCATGATTTGTAAATATTTTACATCATTGCTTGTCATCCCTAGCTTAAGGTTTGTATTAAATTGAAAACCTTGAGGGATACCTAAACTAACCCAGTTTGATGAGCCAGTTTGTGGTGTTTGTGTAGTATCTGTTCCTGCTGAACTACCTGGGGCAAGCATTTCTAGAATCATCTCAATCAATTGATCATTGCTGTATTTGCTTAAATCTCCAATGTCTGGAATTTCAGCCTTTACAGGTACTACCATGACAGATACAGCGAATACTATACCTGCGAATAGACCTAATAATTTTTTACTCATATTCTTAATAATTTAACTTAATTTACTTTTTAATGATAGGTTGCTGTCGACCTTTGAATAAAGCTCCCTTTTTTTTCTCTTAGATTTAAGAGAAAGATTTTTCAATTCCTCGCATCTATTCTCTATTTACAATCTTTGGGGGATTATAAACACAAAATAAATGCGAGGGTGCATTGTTTTAATTTACCAAACTTTGATTAAATTGTAAATAGCTTTAATTGTTTTCACTGCTTAATATTCTTCTTAGATGGTTTAAAGCATCTTCGTATTCGAGGCACTCTTCCATTTTTTCACCTTCTAAGAGACCTTGCTCCTCAAGTCTTCTGCATTCTCTTACTTTTTTATCATACCACTCAGCTTCTAATTCCATTTCTCTTAAAGGGTCAGTGTTGTTGTCTTGTATGCCAAGTGCTGAAATGTTAATTTCTTCTTCTACAACAACCTCTTGCTCTTCTTTAGCAACTTCTATTTCTTGCTCTTTTAAAGGCTCTGCTTCAATAATTTCTTGAACAGGGGTACTCGCGGAAAAATGATAGGTAGGCTTGATTTCATTTGCAGGGGTTAAAAGAACACTAACAACAAACCCAGCAATAACACAAGTTAAAACTCCAGCAAGAGTAGTAAATCTGAAATTGCTGAAAAAGAATTGTCTTGAAGAGGTTTCATTTGAATACAAAATATTTGCTTTTGTAAAAGCAACCCACTCTTGACTTGGTTTGACTTTTTGAAGTCTTTCTAATTTTTTAATTAAATCCATTTCTGACATCACTATAGTAGACGTGGAAACTGGGGTTTTGTTACACTTTTGATAAAAAAAAGGCTTTATTGCCTATTTTTTTTGATGATGTAGTAATCTCCTTTTGGGGAGATAAATACCTTTTCCTTTTTCCCTACCACTCCTAGGCATCCACCGAATGCCTGAATAAATCGTTCCCTTTCCTTCATACTTTCACCTTAGGTGCTAGTTTTTAGATAACATTTATTCAAGGAAAGTTCAAGACTCTAAATGTTTTTTAAGTTTTTTCATACCGCGGTGTAGTAATACTCTTGTGGCTCCTTCTGACTTGCCTAGACTTTTAGCAATGTCTGAGATGGATTCTTGTTCGATATAGTAAAGAGAGATAACTTGTCTGTAGTTATCGTTTAAAGAGGCTAAACCTACTTTTACTTGGTTTAGATCGTCTTTTTTGTAAATGTCGTCTTCAATGTTTAGTGCTTTGTCTTCCATAAAGGTTAATTCGTCTAGGCTGACAATATTTATTTTTCTTTTGCGGTAGTAGTCAATTAAGAGGTTTCTAGTAACTTTATACAAAAAAGCTTGAGGATTTTTGATTTCCGCTCCTTTTTTTATTTGAACCCAGAGACGGCTAAAGGCTTCAGAGGCTATGTCTTGAGCAACAAGCTCGGAA
>JAAZMU010000017.1 GCA_012798645.1 Patescibacteria group bacterium
AAAATTCCAAGAAGGAGTAAGAGAATGTAACACAACATCACTAATTTAATGTACACTGCTTTTGGGTATGAAACCATTTCTGCAACAAGCCACACTCCGAGCATAATACATAGAAGTATTATTCTAATGTCTTTCATACTATTAGCATAAGTATATTTTAAGTGTTTTGTCAATATAATAATCCTTTTTTCTCACTCATTGCTTTGTCAAAGTCTCCGATATAGATCCACCATTCATTTGGTATGTTTTGCATCCACCAGATTTTAAATGCGGTTCCACTATCATATTTACATATCTCTCCTGACCAAGTATGACAATCTAGAAGTTCTGGTTCACCTGCTCTTTCAGCATTCCAATTTTGACAATCAGAATAGACTTGTGTTTTATTAAACCAATCGTAGTTGTGCGTTTCACATATTGGCATTACGTTCGGCGGACAATGCGACCAACCACAGGCTGTTGGAAGATCCTTGCCCCCGACAAACTTATTCCAAAAAGTATCATAGTCTGCATTGCCAAGTACAGCCTCTATTTGATGCGTATGGTTTTCTAAAGCTTCACCTAATCCACAGGTGTAATTATATTCATAAACGGTATAGGTTTTTTTACATAAAGGAAGATCATTAATTCTATAGCTATTGCTTATATCCCCAAAAGGACCTGCCATGTTAGATTCAGTGGGAGATACATAGTATCTATCAATGTCTAGCATGGGGCTTCCATTAGAATCTAATGGAACATTATGATACATCCAAATCCAGACTTCTTTGACTCCTTTGTTTTCAACATAGTCGCAAATGTTAATATTTTGTAGTTCATTGTAATGGTCAGCAGTAACTCCCCAATCACCATTATTAAGAAATAGAAAGTCTGTATTAGTAGTTCTTAAAATTGGTCTCAAAAATTCTTTAGAGTCTATTATTGAATAATACAAAACAGGCTTTGAAGCAGGGTTTTTATATTTATGATAGGCGCTACCATTTTCTAAGCTTGTTACGATTTCATAAGAAAGAGTGTTTATTTTTTTTCTTACACTATCTATTGTTGTTCCCTCTTGAAAGTAGGAACCAATAATATTTAAGTCTATGTTGTCAGGATTGTTTTTGTCCTCTGGTAGATAACTTAGCATTAAAACTGGAATGTTAATCGGCGTGGTGATTTTAGTTAGAGTGTTGCTATTATCAGGAATTATTTCGTCATCGTTGTAATGGTTTGTATTAGGAGTGGTGTAGCTATTGTCTTCATAGCGTACTTCAAAGTATTCTAAATTTAAAGAATGATTAGGTGGTGATTCATATTCTAAATTTAAAGTCTCTGCTTTTTTAATTACAGTAGTGCAAATGTTATTTTGACATACCATATTTTCAGGACAGCCACAGGTATTGCAATCCATAACTAGCTCTTTATTAACGCAATAAAAGGGCTTCTTTAAAGAGCATTTCATATTTAAAGTATTGTCTGAACATTTGTTCTCTTGAATACTGTTAGGTTTTGGGATTGTAGATAAACTGAGTAATAAAAGTGTAAATATTCCTAAAACAAGGAGATATAACTTTTTATACATTTATAAGAATTTTTTATGCTTTAACCTTTTTAGTAGGTTTAATTCTCACCTTTTTTTTATTAGCCTCAATGGCTCCCTCTTCAACTAAAATATTCCAAACTGTTTTAGATGTTTGTGCGCCTTTAGAAATCCAATAAGAGGCTCTTTCTTTATTAACAGATCTTTCTTTTGTTAATGTGTTAACAAAGCCTATTTGTTCAACAGGCACTCCTGCCTTAGGAGCATTTTTTTTATCTGTTACGATTATTTTATAAGCGGGTTGATTTTTCTTTCCTATTCTTTGTAATCTTATAACTAACATATTTTTACCAATTTTTTTTAATTAATGCTTTTTCTGCTGCTTTGACCTCTGCTTCGTGCTTTGAGGTTCCTCTTGCTTTTGCAATAAGGGAATTTCCTATGAAAACTCCTACAACAAAGTTTTTTCTATGGTCTGGTCCTTTTTCATCTAATACCCGGTAGTCGGGAGTAATGGAAACTTTTTCCTGTGCTTTTTCTTGGAATAGAGATTTTGGGTCTTTGTCTAATCCCTTTTCTAATATTTCTCTTAATTTCTTATCTATTAAATGCTTTATTATAAAATGTTTGCATTCGCTATAATGTTTATCTAAGTATAAAGC
>JAAZMU010000094.1 GCA_012798645.1 Patescibacteria group bacterium
AGCGAAACTGATTTAATACCTTCGTTTCCTTCCCCTTTAAGCTCGTATAAGATGACGGCTTTGAAGCCTTTTTTTTCAAAGTAGCGTTGATACATTCTTAAAAGCATTAAAGCCCAATCTTCAGCTTCTTTGCCTCCTGCTCCTGCCATAATATTAAAGATAGCGTTTTCCTGGTCGTACTTTTCATTAAAGCTAAGCTCTGTTTCTTTTTTTTGAAGTTTAATTTGAAGTGCTTTGAATTTGTTTGAAAACTCTTGTTTAAGATCATTTCCATCTAAAAGAGAAAAAAACTCTTTAAGGTCTTGGAGTTCTTTAAAGAATGTTTCAATTGTTTCTACTTCCTCCTTAGCCTGTTTTAATTCCGTAATAGTCTCCTTGTTAGACCAAAAAGCAGGAGTTTCTACTTTTTTTTGAAGCTCCTTGATTCTTGTTTTTGTTTCTTTAATGTTTAGCTTTTCTTTTAAAAAAAGAATTCTGTTTTCTAATTCAATTAAGTCTTTTTCCTCAATTTCCATAGCTATTTAATGACGCAGATGACCTCGCTCCATGTTTTGGCTTTGCAATCCAAGGGGTAGTTGCTACAATCGTCTTTACTGGTGTTTAAGCACGTGGCTTCTTCAATCCAATTAGCTTGAGTTTTACAGCTTGTTCCTTGAGGACATTCACTTGTAGCTTCTCCTTTACATTCAAGAACATCCCATTTTTTAAGTAAAGGAAAACCATTTTCACATTCAGGGTTGACCCCTTTTTTGTAAACAAGGTTAGCTTGATTTAAAGTGTCAATGTAGGACTTTGTGACAAAAGAGTTTGCTTCGTCAGAGTCTTTAGTTAAGGTGTCTGTGAAGATCTTGCCTTTGATGTTGCTGTTCAATGATGGGTTGATGTAATAGGGGAAGAAGTTTCCATCTGAGCCGTCTCTATCATAGATCATTTGTGTAATTAAAGCACCTTCAAGCTCAAGCATTCCTCGTTTAACTTGAGCTTCTTCGCTCGTGTTTAAAGGAATGCTAAAAGAGCTTGGCATTTCTTTGGCGTCTTCCCAGCTGTAGATAGTGAACGCTAGGAACGCAAAGAAGAGGATGAAAAGAGTGAGAGGCTTAAAAGACATATGTGAGATTGGGGGATTTTGAAACGCGCTCGCTTCCTTGCGAGGAAGCTCGCTAGACCCTTTTGGCCCGATTGACCGTAAGCAATCGGGCCGAATCAGGCTGTCAGGATTAAAAGATTACCGGGCGCACCGGAAACCAACGGTGCCGCCCGAGTTCGAAGGCGAGTAGTCCAAATACAAAGCGAACACCCCAGCACGCGCGCCATGGTTCCAGCGCCCGCCACGTATGAAGGCGCGCGGATCAGTACTACCATAATATATTTTACCTCCTCCTAAAGTTGAAGGTGTCGCTTCTAATGGGATAACTTGAGATTTTGGAAGATGTGTATCGTTGAAAGTTGCGCTTGAAAATTCTGTCCAGCCAGCAGTGGATGATACATCGTCTTTTGCAATTGTGTGATCTACCCATTCCCAGACGTTTCCTGAGAAGTCCCAGATGGTTTGACCGTTGCTTAGGGTGTGAGTTCGTTTATATTCGTGAGTCGCGTTTGCATCTGTAGAGGGACCAACTTTATTTGCTTCAGTATTATATTCGTAGCCAGGTCCTGTGTTTGGGGCAACTCCTGTGTTGCTTGTATTTGTAAATCCGCGATTTATCATTGCATCTGCACCTCCTACTACTCCATTAGTCCAGTTTGCACCTTGTGCTTCAATATCCCTTGCGATTGCCATCCATTCGGCGTTGGTGATGAGATGGGCGTTGATTTTTTCACATTCCTTTATTGCATTTTCTTGGCTTATTCCTGTCCAAGGAGCTTCTCCTGCTTTGGATGTAGCTATACCGCTAGTCTTTCCTTTTGCCTCGTACTGCATAATACACCTATTCCCAAAAGGAATCCAGCCTTCTTCGCAGGATTTTTGAATGGGTTTGACGGCAGGGTTTCTGGACTCTTGGATGAGATAGCCTTCGTTTCCTAAGGCAGGAAGTCTGATTGAGTATTCGTCTCCATCAGAGAAGTAGAGGAAACAGTTGTTTGTGGTTAAATGTGTGTCTCCGTCATTGTACTGAGGATGCTTTGGCACTTTATCTAATCCAAGCTCTATTCTGAATCTCTTGGCGTCTTCGTTGCTGTCGTCCTCAATGCAGAAGTTGCCTGCTGGGTAGTAGGTTCTTCCTTGGAGCATTTTGGAAAGGTTAGAGAGTTCTCCTACAAGCTTGGTGTTGTGCGAAGTGCTGATGAAGTGAGTGGTTGCTACTGCGATAACACCTGCAAGTATTCCTATTATTACAATAACTACGAGTAGTTCAATAAGAGTGAAAGAACTATTCTTTTTTAGTATTTTGTTCATATGCTTTATTATTAACTTATTATTTATTATTTTTATTAACCTTTTAATAATTAATTATTATTATACCTTACTTAAAAAAAAGTGCAACAGTGATTATTTCTTAATGGGCATTACAACATAGATGTAGTCTTTAAGGTCTTCGGCTTTGATAACGCCTGCGCCTGATGCTCCTTGAAGTTCAAAAATGACATTTTTGGTTTTAACGCGGTTTAGTCCGTCTAGGATGAATTTGTAGTTAAAAGAGATTTGAACAGGTTCTCCCTCTATTTTAGCTTCTAAGGTAGAGCTGTTTTCTCCTAATTCAAAGTCTTCGCTTAATATTTCAAGGGTGTTGTTTTCAATCTTAAGTCTAGCTTCGTTGATTTTACCTGCGAAAAGTCCTGCAAGTTTGATTTGTTTGGTAAAGGCGTCCTTGTCTAGTACAAGCCTTGTTTTGTAACCGCTTGGAATGATTTCCTTGTAGGCGGGGTAGATGCCTTCAATTTGTCTTGAGGTGAGATTGATTTCAGGGTGGTCAACTTCGTTTAAAGTAGTTTCAAAAAGGATTTGAGATTCACCGTAATAGATTTTAACTTGTGTTTGGTTTTCTTGCAAGGCGTTGATGAGTTCTTTCGTGGTTTTTTGAGAGAGAATAAACTTGATGTCTTCATCAAAAGAGTTTTTGTAGTCATCAGAGATTAAGGTTCTTTC
>JAAZMU010000095.1 GCA_012798645.1 Patescibacteria group bacterium
ATCTTGATCGTCTTTTAAAACAACTTCGGGATACATTCCAAAGATGATTCTTTTTTCTACAATTCTTTTGAGTTCAATTAAAGAATATTTTGAGGAAAGTTCTTGAAATGAAAGCGGAGGTAAGAAAAACTCATAGGCTCTCCCTGTTAAAGGCTCTTCAATTTCATTTGCCAATTCAAAGCTTGAAGACCCTGCAATTATGATCTGAATATCCTTGAAGGTGTCATTTAGTAATTTTAAAGTTAAGCCAATGTTAGTGACTCTTTGTGCTTCGTCAATAAATACTAATTTATGGTCTCTGATTAAAGACTTTAGCTCAGTAGAGGTTCTATTGCTTAAAGCTTTTCTAATATCAGGCTCATCGCAATTCAAAAAAAGGTAGTCTTTGTCTTTTAAGATTTCCTTAACAAGCGTTGTTTTACCAACTTGCCTTGCTCCTAAAAGAATAATAACTTTGCCTTTAAAAAGCTTTTCTTCTATGTGTTTTTGTAGTTTTCTTTTTATAATCTCCATATTCTTTAAAATTAGGGGGTTATACTCTCCTAATTTAGCAGAATTAGGGGATTAGGTCAAGGGGTGGAGTTGATATTTTTTTAAAGACGTGGTATGGTAAAAGTATAAACGCCAAGAAAGGATCCGAACGGCTAACTACCTAAGGAGCCTTTTTTACTTTCCGCGGTATGACATTTCTAAATTACTTTTGTAGATCTGTATAATAAATTAAAAGAAATTAACTATGAATACGTCTATTAATATAAATGGATATGAGTTAACGCCAATCTATCCTGATTACCAAATAAGAATAGAGTGTGAAATTAGTGAGGATTCTAGTTTGGCTACCCCCTTATTACCATCTGAGCCAATTGGGTGGCGGATTTCGATGGATACAATCTTTCTCTCTTCTCCCCCAAAAGAAAGTTTTATTGGTGTACTATCTGACAAGGAGGCAGAAAAAATGGAAGAAAGGATAAAATCATTTAGAAAGAGTTTTGCTGATGACCTTGCTAGGAGAAACAAGGGATTCTTTAGCGAATAGCTTTATTATTACCCTGGCTTAGTAGCAAAAATACGTTGTGTTGCTCGGCGGTATGATATTTCTAAATTGCTTTTGCAATTTGACTTTTTTTTAGAGGCGTGATATAAAGGAAACATCAAGACGAAAAGGATCCCTGTGAAAAGGCCTCCTTTTCAAAGACGAAAAGGGTCCCTGTAAAAAGGCCCCCTTTTCTTTTTTTGCTTTCGTTTGCTTCTTTTCTTTTTTTTAGAACTTATGAAAAACAAAGCCTTTGTAAACAAAATTATTTGTGCTGATACTTTAGAGTTATTACCTCAACTTGAGAATAACTCTGTTGATGTTGTTTTAACTGATCCGCCCTACTTTTTAGATAAACTGGATAATAGGTGGAGTGAGGAGAAAGTCTCCAATCAAAGTAATCAAAGGGCAATTAAATCCTTACCTGCAGGAATGAAGTTTGACAAGAACCAAGGAAAAAGATTCTATACTTGGTATTTAAAGATTTCAAAAGAGCTTTTTAGAGTTTTAAAGCCTGGTGGTTTCTTTTTTTCCTTTTCCAGTCCCCGCCTATACCATCGTATGGCTTCGGCAATGGATGACGCAGGGTTTGAGATAAGGGATGTTTTTATGTGGCTCTATACTCAAAACCAAGCCAAAGCAATGAGTGTTAATCACTTTATTAAAAAAATGGAGATTGATGAGAAAACAAAAAAAAGCATCAAAGAGAACTTAAAGGGCTGGAAAACCCCTCAGATAAAGTCTTGCTTTGAACCCATAGCAATGGCTCAAAAACCTGCAAGTCAAACCTATTTAAACAATATGCTAGAACATGAAGTGGGCTTATTCAATACAAGTATAAGGATTGGTGATAATATGTACCCTGCAAATGTCTTTACAATAGAAAACATAAACGAACTAATTGACAAAGCCTTTTTACTCTCTAAACCAACTAAAAAAGAGAAAGGAGATTACAATGCTCACAAGACAGTGAAGCCCCTCACTATATGTGAATACTTAATTAAGCTTTCCGCTTTTTCAAGAAAGGCAGTTATCTTAGATCCCTTTGTGGGAAGCGGAACAACAGCTGTAGCAGCAAAGAAACTTAACAAGCACTACATTGGA
>JAAZMU010000096.1 GCA_012798645.1 Patescibacteria group bacterium
ATAACAAGTAAGAAAAGCGGGAAGGTGGTAGGAATAATTGCATTTTTAATTGTTTTTTTAGTAGATGCGTTTAAAGGAGCTTTTTGTGTTTGGTTTGCAATGCAGATAATGCCTGCTAACATTGTATTAGCTTCAGTAGTGGCAAGTTTTTTTGTAGTGTTAGGGCATAATTATTCAATATTACTTAAGTTTGATGGAGGAAGAGGAGCAGCAACTTTCTTAGGAATACTTCTTTTCTTAAAGTGGCAGATATTTGTAATCTGGCTTTTATACATTCTGCTTTGTATGTTTCTTTTTGAGGTTGTTTCTCCAGTATCTGAATTTGGTGATTTTTACAAAAGAGCAATATCTGATCAGATAATAGGAAGAATATTTGGGGAAATAGTGGTTTTGATTCCTTTGTTTTTTTTAAACACACAGATATTTTGGATAGCTTTAGCAGTAACGCCTTTGATTGTGATAAGGCATATTGATAGAATTAAAGAACAAATTAAAACCTGTAAAAAATGATTTTATTCTTTTTAGCCTACATTATTGGTTCAATTCCCTTTGCTTTCATATTTACAAAGCTTTTTACAAAGGAAAATATATTAGAAGTAGGATGGAAAAAAACATCGGCTTCTAATGTGGTAAAGAATATTGGAAAAGCTCCAGGAGTTTTGACTTTTGTGTGCGATGTATTAAAAGGCTTTTTAGTGGTTATGCTTTTTGAGGGAGCAGTTAGCCAAGCACTTGCAGGGTGTTTAGCAGTGCTTGGGCACAACTATTCAATATTTTTAAAGTTTAGAGGAGGAAGAGGGATTGCAACACTTTTTGGGGCAATATTAGCGCTTAACTTCAAGCTTGGTTTAATTCTATTGATTCCTGTAATTTTAAGTGCTATTATGTGGACAGCTTCAATCGGAACAATCATTTCCTATATCCTAGGAATAGTTATTGCGTGTGTTTGGTTTGATCAAGGAGTTCTACTTTTGTTTTTGTTTTGCTTTGTGCCTGTTTTTTTAAAAAGACTTTCACCGCTTCAAACATTAAAAAAAGAGAATGCAATTAAAAGGCTAGTGTTTGATCAAGATTCTGTTCCTGAATACCGGATTAAAGGCAAGCCCCTGTAGCTTAATTGGATAAAGTACTAGGTTTCGGCCCTAGGAATGTGGGTTCAAATCCTGCCAGGGGCTCAAGTGTTGCATTTTTTTTTAGCTAAGGTATAATAATAAATAATTATTAAAAGACTAATAATATAATAATAAGTTAAATAAAAAGAATATGGAAAAAATACTAAAAAAGAATAGTTCGTTCACTTTAATAGAGCTACTCGTAGTTATTGTAATAATTGGAATACTTGCAGGAGTTGTCACGATTGCAACTACTTCTTTTATTAACAACTCTCGTAATACAAGAATGGTTGCAGAGCTTTCAAGCATGTCTAAGCAACTTATGGGGTTTGAATCCTATCCAAGAGGAAGCTTTTGTTTAGAGGATGATAAGGCTAATGAGCAAATGAGGCTTTTCCTTAAAACAGATAAGCTTCCAACACATCCGCTTTATAAGGCAGGAGACACTGCTTCAGATACAAACAATTGTTTCCTTTACTTTTCTGACGGGGAACACTACTCAATCAGAGTTCCTACTGTAGGAAATAAAGGTTATCTTATTCAAGAGTCAAGACATCCTGAGGTAAAAGAAATTCAGAAGATATGTGACGAGGGCTGGATTCCTTTCGGGAATAGGTGTGTGATGAAGTACGAGGCGTCGAATACCAAGACTACTCCAAAGTCTGAAAGTGGAAAAGCTCCGTTGGTTAGCGTAACTAGAGAAGAAGCTAAAACAGCTTGTGAGAATATTAATGCTCATCTTATGACTAATGCTGAGTGGATGGCGATTGCAAGGGATATTGAATCAGTGGAAGATAATTGGACTGGCACTGAGTTGAATCGCGGTAATTATAGGTCAGGCACAGTGAATGCTACTTCAAGTGAGGGAACAGGAGCTAATAAACGAACGCATAATTTAAGCAATGGACAAATTATTTGGGATTTTTCAGGAAATGTTTGGGAATGGGTAGATGAAGTAAGAACAGGAGCTGAAATAACAAGTGATTTTGCAGGTTTTGATGGCTGGAAAGAATATACTGAAACTGACTTATTTAAAAATGCTACAAGACTTCCAGAGTCTATGGTAAGCCCAGTCGGATCTAAAAAGGCAACAAGTAATGGAGTAGGGGAAATAAATATTATAAAAGGTACTGATTCTCACCCTCTCCGACGTGGTGGAGATTGTGATAGCACTACAATTAAGGCTGGAGTATTCGCACTATGTACGAATACTACTCCAACAACTTCTGAGACCAAGACAGGTTTTAGATGTGTTAAATAGAAACTCTTTAATTAGTTAAACAAAAGTGAGCTCTCTTCCCTTTTTAAGGAAAGGGGGCTTGCTTTTTAGAGAGGTTTTCCAAGGAACTATTGTTTATTAAGCACCTCTTGATTTTTTAGGCGTTTTGCTCTATATTATAATACAATGCTAAGGATAATAAAGAATAAGAAACTTCAATATTTAATAGGTGGAGTGATTACCTTTGTTTTGATTGGGATTCCTGTGCTTGCGCAGACTACTTCTG
>JAAZMU010000018.1 GCA_012798645.1 Patescibacteria group bacterium
TGTTTTTCTACATTCTTACCTATTTTTGTATGATCTAAATATTTATTTATTTTCATATTATTTTAGCTTACTTTTAATAATTTCAAAAATTTCATTAATGGGTTTTTCTCCGTTAATTATTTCCCATTTGCAGAAAACTTGGTTTTTTGCTACTTTTAAATATTTTTCCCTGGTATCATTTAGAAAAAATAAATTGGTTTCGTTTCTGTCTGAATTAAAAGTTCCTTTTTCTTTTGTTTTTCTTTTTTGAGACTCTTCCCCTGTTACATCCAAAAGAAAACAAACATCAGGCTTGGGAAGATTGAAAATGCTATTTAATTCAAGAGCTTTTTCCCCTTGATGAACAATGGTTGATGTAAAGTACCGATCACAGAGAATAATTTCTCCTTTTTTTCTTGCTTTTAAGATACTACTTTTAAATTGTAATATATCTCCGAAATAAAGTAAAAGCTCAACATCGCTATTAAGCATAATTCTTTTATGTAAAAAATCATCAATGAGTTTACCGATTTTAGTGTTGTAGGCAGGAAACGACAAAAAAAGAACATTTTCTTTTCCAAAATACTTTTGAAGAAGGTTTGTTTGGGTGTTTCCACCACAGCCATCAATTCCTTCTATTACAATAAATTTTGCCATATTTTTAATCTTTTGTTTCTAATTTACTTTCCTCTAATGTTTTTTGATTAACATATTTTGCTCCTTTTTTCTTGTAGTATGGTTTGCTTGTTCTTGTTTTTAATTCTTGGAAAATTAATTGACAGATTCTTGTTTTAGGATACAAAAGCACTGGTATCATACCAATATTTTCCATTTCTAAAACAATTTTTCCTTTAAATCCTGGGTCAATATGTCCTGCTGTAGAGTGAACTACAATACCAAGTCTTCCTAGACTTGACCTTCCATCAATTCTTGCTGTGATGTCATCAGGTAAAAATATATCTTCAATGGTTATTCCTAAAACAAATTCTTTAGGATGAAATACAAAAGGCTCATCATCTTTTAAACTGATTAGCCTAGTCATACCATTTTTAAATTCAGGGTCTCTTGTGTCAATAAAGGGTTTTTTGCTATGCTCAAAAACCTTAAATTCATTTCCTAATCTTAAGTCAAGTGAAGCAGACCCTAATTGTGCTTCATAATCAGGGGCTGGATTAATTAAAATCTTTTTGGATTCAATATATGCTTTAATGTCTCTATCTGATAGAATCATTAATCTATGACTTCAATACCCATTGATCTTGCAGAACCTTCAAGGATTTTAAGCGCAGCATCCATATTGTTTGCATTTAAATCTTTCATTTTTCTTTCTGCAACTTCTTTTAATTTAGCTTTAGTGATCTTGCCAACCTTTTTTTTGTTAGGTTCTGAAGAACCTTTGTCTAAATTAATTGCTTTTTTAATTAGCTGAGACACAGGAGGTTCTTTTAAGATATAGTCGTAACTTCTGTCATCATAGACAATTATCTCTACAGGTATTTTAAAGCCCATATTCTCTTTTGTATCTGCATTAAACTTTTGACAAAATTCAGCCATATTTATTCCAGTTGGTGCTAGTGCTGGTCCTACTGGAGGGGCTGGGTTTGCTTTTCCTGCCTCTATTTGTAATTTAACTTTTGCTTTAATGTTTTTTGCCATATTATAA
>JAAZMU010000097.1 GCA_012798645.1 Patescibacteria group bacterium
AAAGGCTAAATGGAAATTTCTAGTTAAGAATTATTTTGTATGGTCTTTGGCTATTTTGTTTTTAATATTTGCCTCTTTTGCGTGTGCGCTTTTTCTTTATCTTTTAATTAATAATGATTGGGAATATTACAAAATTATAGCGGGTAGTTTCTGGGATTTTTGGATAGCATCTTTTCCGCACATATGGCTTGTATTTACAATTGCATTTTTAATGCTAAGTTATTTTAATTTTAAGCATACGGAAAAAGGGTATAAATTTTCTAAAAGGCATATTATATCTTTAGCCGTTGTAATTATATTTTTTCTTGCTTTTGTTTTTTGCTCTTTTGGTCTTGGTAAAGTCATTGATGCAATTAATTTAGATCAAAGTAAGGTGTTTAACCAAAGAAAAGTTATTTGGCTTAATCCGGAAAAAGGCTTTTTGGCTGGTGAAATAGTTAAAGAGGATGAGTGTAATTTGGAGTTAATTGATTTTGAGGGAAAGTTTTGGATAATCAATATTGAAGAAGCTCATATGACTCCTTATAGGGAAGAAGGGGTTAAGATATTAGGGACTAAAATTGAGGATGATGTTTTCAAGGCGCGGGAAGTCCAGCCTTGGAGTAGAATATTTTTGTTTGAAAAAGATTTTCTAAAATAAGGTTAGCAGACAAAACTATTGACTGCTAAAATAATTATGATATACTCAAAGTATGATTACGGATAGGCAAAGAGAAATATTAGATGTGATTATTAAAGAGTATATTGATTCAGCTGAACCTGTGAGTTCGCATATTTTAGCGAATAAATATAAGTTTGGAATTTGTTCTGCAACAATAAGAATTGAGATGCAGAATCTTACATATTTTGGTTTTCTTGAAAAGCCATATATTTCATCAGGAAGGATTCCAACAGATAAGGCGTATAGAGTGTTTGTGGATAGTTTTTTTCAAAATATAAAAATGGAAGACAGGGCTGAGAATTTAAATAATATTTTTGAAGATAATGCTATAAAGTTTGAAACTGTAAAAAAGCTAACAGATATTTTAGCAAATAAATCATCTTCTTATATTATAATTTCTTTTCCTAAGAAGAATATTTCTTGGCAAGCAGGGCTTAGAGATATTATCAAAGAACCAGAATTCTCAGACAAAGACTTTATAATCAAGTTTTTATCTTTTTTGGAAGAATTTTCAAAGAAACAGGAAAGATTGAATTTAGAACTTAAAACAAAGGTCTTTATTGGCTGCGAGAATCCATTCAAAAGAGGGAATCACTTTAGTATGATCTGCTCTGAGAATATTTTGAATAACAAAGAAAGGCTTAGAGTTTCTTTGATAGGACCTAAAAGAATGAATTATTATAAGAATATTAAGTTAATTAATTCTTTATCAAGGTTAATTGAGGAAAATATATGAAAAAACAAGGAGGTAAAAAAATAAAAGAACTTGAAAAAGAAATAGAGACATTAATTCAAGAAAAAGACGAATATTTAAATTCATGGAAAAGAGATCTTGCAAATTACATTAATTATAAAAATAAGGAATGTGAAAGAACGCAGGAAGTAGTAATTTCTTTAAAAGAATTAATGTTTCAAAAAATAATTCAGATTTTGGATAATATGTATATTGCAGAAAAATCAATAGAAAAAAAGTTAATAGATAACCCAAGTATTAAAGGACTTTTAATGATTAGAAAACAAATGGAAGATTTTTTGAAAAGTGAGGGGGTTTCTGAAATTGATGAGAAAAAGTTTAATCCAGAAGTTCATGAGATTGTTGAAGAAGTGGAAACTTCTCAAAAATCAGGAGAAGTTATAGAAATCATACAAAAAGGATATAAAATAAATGGCAAGGTTTTAAGGCCTGCCAAAGTTAAGATAAATAAGCTAAGTTAATATTTTATTCTATCTAAGTTTCTAGATGTGAATAATCTATTATAATAAAAAATTATGTCAAAAATATTAGGTATAGATTTAGGAACAGCTATTACAAAATACGCATCTATTGTAGATGGCGAACCAAAAGCTTTAGAAAACAGAGAAGGATCTATTTTAACTCCTTCTGTTGTAGCTTTAACAAAAGGTAATGAAAGAGTAGTTGGTATTTTAGCAGAAAGACAAGCTATTACAAATCCTAAAAATACAATTTATGCAGTTAAAAGATTTATAGGAAGAAAGTACGATGATGATGAAGTTCAAAAAGAATTAAAACTTTTACCCTATGAGACAAGAAAAAGAAAAGACGGAGGGGTTGAGGTTAAACTTGGAGACAAGTGGCATACGCCAATAGAAATTTCTTCAATGGTTTTGCAAAAAATTAAAGCAGATGCTGAGGAAAAGCTTGGAGAAGAAATTAAAAATGTAGTTATTACTTGTCCAGCTAATTTTGATGATTCCCAAAGAAAGGCAACTAAGGCAGCAGGTGAGATTGCAGGATTTAATGTTTTAAGAATAATTAATGAACCGACATCCGCAGCATTAGCTTATGGGCTTCAAAGAACAGAACAGAAAAAAGTTTTAGTTTACGACTTTGGTGGAGGAACGTTTGATGTTACTATTTTAGATAGTTCTCCTGATACAGTTGAAGTTATTGCAACAGGCGGGGAGCCACACTTAGGAGGAAGTGATTTTGACCAGATTATAATAAATTGGCTTATTGATAAGTTCAAAAAAGACGAAGGTATTGATTTATCAAAAGATGTTTTAGCTCTTCAAAGATTAAAAGAAGCTTCTGAAAGAGCAAAACAAGAATTATCATCTGCCCAAGAAACTGAGATTAATCTTCCTTTTGTGTCTTCTGGGGATTCAGGGCCAAAGCACTTGTACTACAAAATATCTAGGTCAGAATTTAATTCAATGACAGATAGCCTTATAGAAAAATCTTTAAAAAGAGTAGAGGCAACTTTAAAAGAGGCTGATTTAAAAAAAGAAGACATTGATGAAGTAGTTCTTGTTGGAGGAACCACTTTAGTTCCAGCAGTGAGAGAACATGTTAAGAATTATTTTAATAAGGAACCCAACAAATCAATTAATCCAGAAGAAGTAGTTGCGATTGGAGCAGCTATTCAGGCGGAGATTCTAACTGCAAAAGAAGAAGGAAGGGCTCCCGAGGGAGACATTAAAAGCGTTCTTTTATTAGACGTTCTTCCTTTAACTTTAGGTATTGAAACACTAGGAGGAGTGAGTACGCCAATGATTCAAAAAAATACAACGGTACCAACATCTAATTCGCAAGTATTTTCTACTGCAGCTGATAACCAACCATCAGTTGAAATAAATGTGCTTCAAGGAGAAAGACCTATTGCAACGGATAATAGATCGCTTGGAAGATTTATTTTAAGCGGACTTCCACCAGCACCAAGGGGAATACCTCAGGTTGAAGTTATGTTTGATATTGATGCTAATGGTATTTTAAC
>JAAZMU010000019.1 GCA_012798645.1 Patescibacteria group bacterium
ATCCTAAAGCATAATTATAAATCTCTGGATCTTCATTAAGATATCTTTTAATTTCTTCGTCGGATAAATTTCTCATAAATATTTCTGTTTTTACAATCCTTGAAATTCTTTTTTTAAAAGCAATATCAATTACAAAAACTCCCGTATAAAATTGGAAATTCTTTAAGGAAAGAGATCGCAATCTTTGAAATGCCTCCTCTCTTGACTTTGGTTTTTCAAGAATCTGATGGTTAAAACATCCAACCGAATCCATTCCTATCACAATGGCATCTCTATGATTCTTTGCAACTGCCTCTGCTTTTAACTGAGAAAGTACTCTTACCAACTTTTCTGGACTTTCTCTCTTTACCTGAGATTCGTCCACATTGCTTTTCTCAGTCTCAAAAGGGATTCCTATATAAGCAAAAACTTCTTTTCTATATGGCGAAGTTGTTGCTAAAATTACTTTTGACATACGCTAAAAATTCATTTCAACTCTAAATTATAAACATAACTCTCAACACCATCGCTCCATCTAAAAACACCTATCTCTTTAAACCCTAATTTCTGATGCAATTTCCTAGAAGCATTATTAAATGGATCCTTTGAAGTGATAACTCTGAATTTCTTAATTCTTGCATCTTTAAATAATTGTTTATAAAGTAATGCTCCCATTCCTTTTCTTTGAAAATTTGGACTAATCCCTATTTGGAAAATATAAATAAAATCTTCGTTTGAATCAGTATTTAGAAAAGAATAGATTTCACTGCCTTTATCCATTAACTCCTTAGAAGAAGCAATTAAAAATCCAATTACATTGTTTTCTACTTCACATATATAGCAATATTCATAATCTCTAACCATTCTACTATAAGAAATTTCTGATAAATCCTCGCTAGCCAAAAAACCATTATCTTTGTTATTAATGTTTTTAATGTGGACAGATTTTATGATTTCTATTATAGCCCTTACATCTTTTTGCTCTGCTTTTCTTATCATATTTATTTATCTTTAATTAGCTTATATTGTTTTAAATTCCATTTAGGAAAATTTATTATGCAAACCTTTAAATTATTTCCAATGATATAGTAAGCTTCTTTTTTCTTAAAATAGTATAAGTCTCCTTGCTCTATTTTGAATTCACCCTTGTCCGAAAAGAGTTTCGCTCCTCCAGAAATAACATAATAAACTTGATCACAATCTAAATTCATAGACTTCCCTTCACTTGGATAACGCCCGTTAATTTCAGCTACAGCAAAGCCTGAATCAAGATTATCATAATCATATTCAAAAACAACACAATTGTCTGAATTCTCTTTTCTTATAGCTTGATTTTTCTTAATTAACATTCTTTATAAATGAATTATTCTGTTCTTGAAAATACTTTAAAACCAATATACTCATACTATATATTATTTTTACTTTTTTTCAAATTTAAACAAGTATTTTATCATTCTATTAATCGTTTCCTTGATCAGATTGTTTAGCCTGAAATCTTTTTACCAGTTCAACATCTCTTAAGTCTTTCTCACTAGCAAATTGTTTCTTCCATTGCACAACATACTCCAATTTAACAAAAGGCAACCCATCTATCATCTCTGCCTCTTTGATTAACTTTCTAGTATCCCATTCAGTATACCATTTTGTAAACATTTCTATATCTAATTTTCGATTTATTAAACCACAAAAACAATCATTATTTTCATATATATCTTTTGTCTCCCAATCAGGATTATTTTTAAATTGATCAAATAGATCTTGGGTAACAATAAGATCAATATCGTGCATATCTCTTAAATTCCTAATACCCATTGGTCCACTACCAAAAACCGCATACTCACCTAACGGTAAATTTAACTCCCTTAAATTTCTAAATAATTGTTTGTTTATTTCTGAACTCATTTTGTTTTACCTATTTATCTAAATAATCTCCAAAAACTTTTATTATTCTTCAACTCTTTAACTTGTTCTACTGCCTCTAGTGAATTTTTAATAAAAGAGTCACTATAATTATATTTTCTTTTATGTGCTTCAAATTCTTCAATATCTAATATCGTTACTTTTTTGAAATCACTTGAAAAAACTAAATCAATATCCATATCAATATATTCAATATATTTATCCTTTATGTGAGCAAGGGTTGCAATATTAAAATAAAATTTCTCTCTTTTATCTTCCTTATAAAAAACAAGTGCATTAAACCATTTTCCTTTAAAAATTATTAAATCCATCCTATGTCCCTTATTTTCTTCCTTGCCATTCTTTATATACTTAAAATCATTTGTAGTTAATACTAAAAATTCTTTATTCTCTAAAACAACTTTATCAAAGAAACATCTCAATAATTCTCTTTCATCATACTTCTTAGCTACAACAATTATTTTTTCTTTTAAATCCATTTATTAACGATTATTTAAAAAACCTAATATGCCTATCATATTTTAATATTCTTAAACCCATGTTTAATATACTCTTCAACATTAGGGGAAAACTCATAAAATCTTAAATCCTCCTCAGTTATCCATGCCACATCTTCAGTATCTTCACAAGGTCTAGCAATGCCACTAACCCAATAACAAATAAAAACTAATGCTATAACATGCTGTCCGCCAGTTCTTATAAATGTATTGTTTGCAATAAGTTTTATATTGTCATTAATTATTATACCTACCTCTTCCTCTACTTCCCTTTTTAAAGTTTTTTCTAGAATATTCCAAACATTTCCTTTTGTTTGCTCTGCTTTACCTCCAGG
>JAAZMU010000098.1 GCA_012798645.1 Patescibacteria group bacterium
AGAGTCTCAGAAACTAGGCATTGAAAAAGAAATTGTTAAAGGTCTTCAATATGACGAAGGCTATGTCTCCCCCTATATGGTAACTGACGCAGAAAGAATGGAAACCGTCTTAGAAAACCCTTACATTTTAATCACTGATAAGAAAATATCAGCTATTAAAGAAGTTCTTCCAGTTTTAGAGAAAATAATTGAGGTGGGGAAAAAAGATATTTTAGTTATAGCGGAAGAGTTTGAAGGAGAAGCACTTGCAACCGTTATTGTAAACAAGCTAAGGGGAACTTTTAACTTAGTTGCAACCAAAACTCCTGGCTTTGGAGACAGGAAAAAAGAGATCTTAGAAGATATTGCCATTGTAACAGGTGGTAAGGTAATTTCAGATGATCTAGGTTTGAAATTAGAAGACGTTGATTTAAGTATGCTTGGAAAAGCAAGACGAATTGTTATTACAAAAGATGATACCATTATAACAGAAGGCAAGGGAGACAAGGAAAATATTGATGCAAGGATTAAACAGATAAAGGCACAAATCACAAACACAAAGTCTGATTTTGACAAAGAGAAAATGCAAGAAAGATTAGGCAAACTATCTTCAGGAGTAGCTATAATCAAAGTAGGAGCTGCCACAGAAGTTGAACAAAAAGCAAGAAAGCATAAAGTAGAAGATGCCCTAGCAGCCACCAAAGCAGCTATTGAAGAAGGCATTGTCCCAGGAGGAGGAATAGCTCTTTTCAGATGTCAAAAAGCACTAGACGCATTTAAACTTAAAGGAGAAGAGCAAATAGGTGTAGAAATCTTAAAAAGAACTTTAGAAGAGCCAGTCAGAAAGATAGCAGAGAATGCAGGAAAAGATGGAGCAGTTATTGCTGCTGAAATCAAGAAACTTACTTTTGAAGAAGGTTATGATGCCTTGGAAGATAAGTTTGTTAATATGTTTGAATCTGGTATAGTTGACCCTACAAAAGTAGTGAGAGTATGTATTCAAAATTCATTGTCTGCAGCAGGAATGCTTCTTACAACCGAATGCGTTGTTTCTGAAATTAAAGAAGACAAGCCACAAATGGACATGGGAGCAGGAATGCCCCAAATGTACTAATTAAAAAAAGACAGCCTTGAATTTCAGGGCTGTTTTTTTAATGTTGTTTTTTTTAGAATATAAAGTATAATATATCTAAGATTATATTTAAAAATAATATATATGAGAAAAACACATCCTAAAAATAGTTCTTTTACTTTAATAGAATTATTAATCGTTATAATAATAGTGGGGATTCTTGCAACAATCTCAACTGTATCAACCACCTCCTATATCTCCTCAGCCCAAAATATTAAAATCCTTGCCGAGGTTTCAAATATGTCAAGACAACTTTTAATGTCAGACACATATCCAGTCGGCACTTTTTGTATTGAAGACGAGGAAAGAAGTGAGCAATTGCTTTTATTCTTAGAAAAAGAAAGACCTCCCGTGCATCCACTTTACCCTAAAAACTTTGCTCCAGGAGAAATTCCGCACGAGGAAACAGACAATTGTTTTTTGTACGCTTCTAATGGAACAGACTACTCAATCAGAGTGCCTGCCTTAGGAGGAAAAGGCTACTATATCCAAGAGGCAAAGTATCCAAAAGTGCAAGACATTCAAAAGACTTGCGAACCAGGATGGATTCCTATTGGAAATAGGTGCGTCATGCAGTACGAGGCAAAGGCAAAAGTAAAAAATGGTACAGACTTAATTAAATGTGGCTCGGGGGGATGTTCTCTGGATGATCACGAAGCAGTTTCCGCACCAGGCGGAACTCCTTGGACATACATCACACAAGACGATGCAATAAAAGCATGCCAGAACATTGGTGCTCACCTTATGACCAATGCCGAATGGATGGCAATCGCAAGGAATATTGAAAAGGTAGATGAGAATTGGCACGGCGAAGTTTTAAAGAGAGGAAAAAATGGCGAGTATACCACAGGTATTTCTTATGGTGGCGACGGATTAGAAACAGGAAAAGGACCAGAAGAAGAAAATCGATATAAGCTCTCCACGTTTAAGCTTACCAATGGACAAGAAATATATCATTTCTCAGGAAATGCATCCGAATGGGTGGATGATAGGGTAGATTGTCCGTTTTATTATAGTTGCCCAGAATTACCAGGATACAAAAAAAGTATGGAGAATCCTGCAACTCCGCAATTTGAATATCACAATTTTGCAGACATAGGCGATGATGATTGGGGAAAGTATATAACAAGATCAATTATAGGTCCACTCAATAAAAATGATACAGCGGAGACCAAAGGTATTGGAAAAATATTTACAGCCCCTACAGTTCCTTCCGACCATCGCCTCACACGCGGGGGAAGCCTTAATGATCACGAAGATGCTGGCATCTATAATTTCAATTTAAACAATGGCGATACAGAAAAACAAGCCTCCATTGGCTTCCGCTGTGTCCGTTAACCTCTACTCAATATGCACTTTCTTTTCAAAGCTTTCTAGTCTTTTAAGTGTTAAAGGATAGTCTTTAATTTTAGGAAGTATTCTTTTCGCAGACTTTTGTGCTTTTTTAATCATCTTAATATCCTTTAAAGCTTCCATGATATAATCTGAAAAGCCCCATTGCTTAACCCCTAGAAAGTCTCCAGGACCTCTTAGCTTTAAATCTATTTCAGACAATTTAAAACCAGAAGCATATTTTTCCATTGCTCTTAATCTTTGTATTGTTTTCTTACTGTTTGATTCAGTAGCTAAAAAGCAATAAGATTGCTTTTGAGATCTTCCCACCCGTCCTCTAAATTGGTGTAATTGCGCTAATCCAAACCTATCTGCTCCCTCAATTAAAATCACGGTTGCGTCAGGTATGTCAATACCAACCTCAATTACAGAAGTTGAAACTAGGATCTGAAATTTCTTTTTTCTAAACCTTTTCATTATTTCCTCCTTTTCTTTTGGTTTCATTTTCCCGTGAAGCATCTCTATTTCAAACTCAGGAAATATTTCTTTTAGATTCTCGTATTCATCTTTTACATTTTTAACCTCAAGGCGTGAAGCTTCGTTTTCCTCAATCCTAGGACAAACAACAAAACATTGGTTGTTTTTTTTAAGCTCCTTTAATATGAAATCATATGTTCTTTGCCTTTCAATTGGAAGAATAGTACTTGTCTTAACTTGTTTTCTTCCCTTAGGCATTTTATCTATAATCGATAAGTCCAAGTCGCCCCAAATAGTTAAGGCAAGCGACCTTGGAATAGGAGTTGCTGTCATAGAAAGCAAATGCGGAATCTTGTCATTATTTTCAAGACAGAGCTCTTTTCTTTGCTTA
>JAAZMU010000020.1 GCA_012798645.1 Patescibacteria group bacterium
CTCTTAGCCTTTGTTTCCTCAAGCATTGCCATCTCAAAATACTTGAATAAATAATCGGAGGTCGTCTAATGGTAGGACACTAGGTTCTGGCCCTAGTAATTGGGGTTCGAATCCCTGCCTCCGAGCAAATAAGATGAAGTATAAGATACCAACAAAGGATAACCTATACACTATCTCCGAAGCCTCAAAAATAATTAACGTCCCACCTGGCACCATCAGAGCCTGGGAGAAAAAAGGACTCGTAAAAGCTAACAAACTAAAACCTAATTTTAGGCTTTTTAATATTAATGAACTAGAAAGAGTTTTAAATAAAACAAATGGAAAGCATGGAGAAAATCATTACAAAATATTAAAAGCTAAGAAAAAGTCAAATTACTCAGTAATTGAATTATTCGCTGGAGCTGGTGGGACAGCTCTTGGCTTTGATCATGCTGGGTTAGAGCATATTCTATTATCAGACATTAATAAAGATAGCGTAAGCACACTTAAAAAGAACAAACCAAAATGGAATATATTAGAGGAAGACATAACAAAAATGGATTTTAAAGGCTTAAGTGCTGATATAGTTAGCGGAGGATTCCCTTGTCAGGCTTTTAGCTACGCTGGTAAAAAGCTAGGCTTTGAAGATGCAAGAGGAACACTTTTCTTTGATTTTGCTAGATGTATAAAAGAGGTAAAGCCCAAAGTTATTATGGGTGAGAATGTTAGAGGCTTATTAAAACATGACCACGGAAAAACCTTACAATCTATTACAAGTGTTTTAATTGACCTAGGCTACAATATCGCCTTTAAAGTTTTAAAAGCTCAATATTTTGATGTGCCACAAAAAGAGAGCGCTTAATAATACTAGGAGTTCGTAAAGACTTAAATCTACCAATCTTCTTTCTTAAAGAAAAAGACTATTTAATTTCTTTAAAAGAAGCTCTTGAGAATTGCCCTAAGTCAGAAGGTCAACAATACTCAAAAAGAAAAAAAGAAATAATGAAACTTATTCCTGAAGGAGGATATTGGCGCAATCTCCCCAAAGACTTGCAAAAACAATACATGTCTACAAGCTATTATACGAGCGGTGGAAAAACAGGAATGGCCCGTAGGCTTTCATGGAATGAACCCAGTTTAACATTAACTTGCGCCCCTGCTCAAAAACAAACAGAAAGATGTCATCCTAAAGAAACAAGACCATTAACTATTAGGGAATATGCAAGAATACAAACCTTTCCAGATTCTTGGGAGTTTATTGGTTCTATTTCTTCACAGTATAGGCAGATCGGAAACGCAGTTCCTGTTAATTTAGGATTTCATATTGGTCAGTGTATTATTGCCATGCTAAACAAAAAGATTGACCCTAAGTCAATGTATAAAACAAAGGTATTAAAAGAGCTAAAAGACTTTAAGCAAATGAGCTTGTTTTGATTAGCCCAAAACTCAATTAAGAAACGATACTGTAGAATATACCAGTTAATTCAACAAGGAAAAATAGAAAAGCCAGAAAAAGTTATTCAGAAAATTGCTGAGAATATCTAAAAAAGCATTATCACCTCAGCTCTTTGTAGTTCCTTTTTGTAATAACTTTTTTACTAGTCTCTGCCTCAATTTTCTTTCGTGCATCTCCTGCAATTTGCCCGCCTTTTTTTACATCTTCTTGTATTTCGTTAATTCCTTTTGAATTTCTAGTTTTAGTAATTTCCGTTGAAGTTGCCTCTGCAAGCATTGTTAGGATAAGTTCAACATCTCCCATATGATCACGCAAGTTATCTCCTCTTTTTTTGTCTAAGCTCTTTATACGCATTAAAGATTTATAATCGTATTC
>JAAZMU010000099.1 GCA_012798645.1 Patescibacteria group bacterium
GTCAAAAGGGTTAATATGGCTATCAGAACTTAAAGAGATGTTAAAAAAGGAGCCACCAGTTGCTTTAGCAAGTGTACTGTATTCATTTTCAGGGTCTAGAATAAGACAATCAATGCCTATCATAAGGGACCTTAGAATCTCAAGTTTGACTGCATATGATTTTCCAGAACCTGATTTAGCAAAGATAACCATATTTGCATTTTCTAAACTAAAGCGATCAAAAAGAACAAGGGATTTGTTGTGCTTATTTATGCCAAAAAGGATTCCTTCGTTGGAGCTTAAATCAAAAGAGATAAAAGGAAAAATGCTTGATAGAGGTGATGTGTTTAAAGTGGTGTGATTGCCTAAACTGTCTAGCCCATAAGGGAAGGTAGATAAAAGTCCTTCTTTTTGCTGGTAGAGGGCAGGCTTAATGTAGATTAGCCTTGATTCTAGAATTGACCTTAAGGCGGTTTCTATTTGAATTAGTTCCCTTTTGCTTCTTGCGTAGACAGTGATGTAAAGACCAAACTTGAACATTTTCTCTTGTGCGGTTTGGAGATTACCTCTTAATTCTTCTAAATCGTGAAAAGCGGTTTCAAGTGCAGGGTCTGAGATTAGTCCTTTTTCCTCTCTTTCGTTTAATTCTGCTTGAACTTCGGTTACCTTTCTTCTTAATTGTTTTAAAATTGTTTCAGTTTCAATCGGATGCAAAAAAAAGGAGATGTCTAGCGGTGTATCTAGGTTAATAATGGGAGAAAGCCAGCCTGTGTTTAAATATCTTGGATAGGAAAAGATAAAATAGGTTTTGGTTAAAATTTCGCCAATTTCCCCATCGCTTGAATTTATTTTAATAGAAGCTGGAGCAATAATATCTTTTGCATTGATGAGCTCTTCACTGAAAAGCTTCTTTTTTGTTCCTTTTGTGCTTTTTTTTCTTTTAAACATTATTTTGTTAATTCAGGTGGGATATCTGGATAATATCCATATTCTGCTTCTTGGGGGTGATAGTTTGCCCATAAAAGCTCAATAATTTCAGCGTTTTTAAGCGGAGCTGATTTAAGTCCGCATCTTCTAAGACCTAAGGCAACATATTCCATTCTTTGGTAAAGTTGATATTTAGCGGCCTGAAACTTTTGTTCGGTCAAGGGTTCTTTTTTCTTGGAGTCTTCGTCTGGTATGAAGCTGGTTAATTCAGTTAAGGGAAAGTAAGGGACGGTGACATAGAAGTTCTTGGTCATAATAGAGCCTCCGCCAATTATTTCTTCAATAAACTTTATATATTCAGTGGTCTGTAATTTTAGAAGATCATTTGTTTGCTTAGATTCTACGTCTTTTAGGCGATCGATATAGCCGGTCATATTTATTCTTCTTGAAATAACCAAAATTTGCGTTTGAAAGTCTAGGGAGTTTAGGAAATTCTGGAATTGGTATATAATGGCGGTTTGTTCGTCTGCTGATTTTAAGCCGAAATTCAAGGAAGAAACAATGAGAATGCCTCTTAAAGATTGATTGTTTAGAACTAGGATGCCATCTCGTATTCTTTCAATTGGTATGAAGTTTTGAGTGGGAGCTTTGTTTGATGCCATATTATAATAAATCTATTTTTCTTTGAAGATCATTTAATCTGCCTTTTCTTTTTTCTAGTCCTTCAAAAGGGTCTTTTTCATTTTCTAAGTCAAGAGGGGTTTTAAGTCCGATTTTAATAAAGACTGGGGAAGACTTCATTTTCCAGATGTAGAGTTTTGGCATAATACTATAATTTAAAAAATAAGCCATCATCTGAGTGAAAGGTCTTCCGTCTATCTTTAAAAAGGCGAATGTGATTGCTGTACCTGCTATTATACCCGAGAGCACAAAAAAAAGAAAGGGATTTTCTTCGCCAAAGTTAAAGTAAAGGTAGAAGATTAAACCGCCTGAAATGCCAACAATCAAGGCTTGCTTAAGGGTTAAAGGACCAACTATTTTGCTTTCTTCTTCTATAAATTGTGGGACTCTGTATTGCATAATCTATTTATAATATTATAGCATTTAAGGGAAGGAATGCAAACACTAGTCTTGTACAATACTATATGTATTATTTAAGCTTAATTTATGATATGATTACTAATAACATGCTTTTAACAAACGATAAAATCATACGAACATCTCTTAAAAAAGTTTTAGATAAGGAATTAGAAGAATATCGGAAGGACGGATATAAAGCAGAGATTTTTGAAGAACTTGGCGTTCAACACGGCGCATCAAGGATAGATTTTGCTATAATCAATGGTGTTATGCGCGGATATGAAATAAAAAGTGATAAAGATACGTTAATAAGGCTTCCGTATCAAGTCAAGCAGTTCAATGCTGTTTTTGACAAGCTCATACTTGTTGTTGGAAAACGGCATTTGTATAAAGCAATGCATATAGTTCCTGAATGGTGGGGAATAATTATTGCAAAAATTAATACTAATGGAGATGTAGTCTTTCAAACAATACGTGAGGCGGATTATAACAAGCAGCAAACTAAAATTTCTATTGCACGCCTCTTATGGCGGAGTGAGGCATTGAAGATTTTAGAAGAACGAAAAAAAGCGGATGGAATTCGTTATAAATCACGAGAATCTATATATGAAAGATTAGTGAATATATCAGACATCAATACCTTAAAAGAAATAGTGAGTACACAGCTTATTTCTAGGGAAGATTGGCGATCTGATTCACAACTAATTCTAAATGATGATTAATTCCAGCTCTTAGCCAAGTTTCTGCGCTTCCCGTGCCTTTAATTTCAGGGTTTTTTATGTAAGACGAATAATGTTTAGCTCTCTTAACAATATATTTATCTCCATCGCTGAAATTCTCCCCATAAAACCTTTTGTCTTTAACAAGCTCGGCTGCGCTTGCTAGATACATTCCGAATTCTTGTTTTTTTCCTTTTAGAATTAGCCAGTGATTTGCAAGAGTGTATTTAATACTTGATGATGGATGAAAGAACTGGGTAGCCTCTTTGTAAACTGGGTGTTGAATTGTGTAATCAGCAAAAATTGGCTTTCTTTGTAAATTTGAACTAGTAAGACAATCTTTAAAGCATTTCCATTCTATCCTTGGTAATAAATTTTCTTCGTCAATCCAGCATTTAGTTAAATCTTCTGGGAATGAGCTAGCAGCTAAGATGAATGTTCTCCACTTTTTTATGTTAAGGATGTTTTGGCTTAAATTTAAATACTTAATATACTTTTCTTTGCCTCCATTAGTCTCTTTAATATCTACTAATAAATCAATATCCTTTTCTTTTAATTTGGAGGATAAAAGTAGCCTTGCTATATCTTGATTGAGCTTGTTTTGGTTAAGAAAATCAGGACATACTAATCTAATACAAAGCCCTCTATTGTTTTGCCTTGCTAAGAAAAAAGCTTTTTCCTTAATATCGTCTTCATCATGTAAATGGATAACTGGGATAAAAGTACCGCCAAGTTTATTTCCTTTTTGCACAATTGTTTTTAGGCTTTTAACTTTTAAGGAAGTGGTGAACAAAAGGCTTACGTCAACAAAAACTGCTGTAGTTCCCCATACGTCTATAATCTTGTTTGGAATTTCTAATAATTGTTTTTCAAATCTGGTTACAGTTTCTTCAAATTGTTCGTTAGGCTTTGCTTTAGGCATTACAAATTGAATCAATGGAGTAATATATTTTTTACGTTCCTTGGTTAATGTTTTAAGTGCGTTTTGTTCAGCACGTTTCCATTTAAGTATTGGGATGTAGTATTTTGAATTAAGCATGTTTTTTATTTTTATCTTTTAAGAAATATTTTCTAACCTTTTCATTGTTTACTATCTTGCTAAGATAATTATATTTTTTAGTCCTATGCCTTATTTGTCCAGCAATAACAGCTTTATGAACTCCAAGTTCGTTTGCTAAACTATTAACTGCCATAGGCGATGGAATTAATCTTGCTGGACTTACCTCCCATTTAGCGCTGGGTAATAAGGCTTCTCCTGCAAGAGCGTCAGCCTCTTGCTCACGAGTATCAATGTTTACTTCTTTTGTATTTTCTATTTCATCATAAAAAATGTCTTGGTCAAAATGTAATGCTATATGAGCAAGTTCATGCATTAATGTAAACCAAAAATTATCTAATCTGTCGTATCTAAGAGTTGACCCTATAATAGGTTTGTTTTTGTTTGTTAAAATTACTCCACCATCTAAATAGGTTTTGGGAAGATGACTTTCTATAATTAGTATAATTCCACTATTTTTTAAATGTTCTTGGGCTAATAGTGGTCCGTTTTCTTTGATACTTAGCTTTGCTAAATCTTGCATAAAATTTAAATCAACCAATCCTTGCTTGTATTTTTTAGAGACTTTAATTTGCTCGGCTTTTCTTATAACACGGACAGTCCATGCACTTAACGCATGTTTTTCTGTAAGCGGAGATGTTCTGTAATGAGATTTACGATGCATTGCTACAAATTGGGATTGTTTTCCAAAAAATGATTTTAATAGCTCGGATTTAGTGTTTTCTTTTATTGAAACATCGCCAAAATAGCCTCTTTTTTCCATTTCTAATACAAGGCGGTTATCCCAAGCTTCGTAATCTATATTAGGTTTTTGAATAAGCACTTCTGCTGGGATTCCAAGACCATTAGATAAGGTTCTTATCATATCAATAGTTAGCTGACGTTTTCCTGAAAGGATTTCGGATACTCTGCTTCTACTACCAATAAAGGGAATGAGATCAACGGGCTTAAGGTCTTCTTGCTCCATTCTGAATTTAATTGCTTCGATAGGCGTAGGAAGTGATTTCTCAAAAGCACTCTTTTCATAGTCTTTAATAAGTGTGACTAGTAAATTAAGTTGCTCTCCTTCAGCAGAGTCTGGATTTGGGTCGCAAGCCATAAGCTCTTCTGTCATTTTAAGAGCTTCTTGATAGTCTTCTTGGTTTTTTATAATTTTAATTTTACTCATATTTTTATTAAATTATATTCCATTTTTCATATTCTTTATGGGTGCCAATTTTCTTTATTAAAACGATTTGGTTCTTATAGCTTATCTTTACCCAAAGTCTGTATTTGTTTCTACAGATATTAAAAATCACGTATTGACCTTTAAGAATACTCGCTTTAGGGTACCTTAATTTAAGCTCGTGTGGTGTATTCCATTGCGCTATACTAGTTTCAGCTTCCCATGATTCAATTTGTGCTTTAGCATCTGCATGTTTCTTAGTAAAGCCTCGCAGTGGTTGTATTCCGATCAATTTCATAATTTTAATTCTTTCTTATGATTGTCCAATTTATTGTTCCCATATTGGTAATATCATATCAAGTAATAGAAAAAAGTCAAGCCATTGTACAGGTCATACTAGGAAGATACTTGGAATAGGTTAAGACCAGATGAAGCACTTGATTTTTTAACTCCAAGTCAGTCTTAAAGTGCACAGTATGTTCGTGGACCTTTACACACTATATTGACATAACTTGTTTTTCATTTTATGATACGAGTGTTCTTTAACAAGAGGGAGGAGAGAAAATGAAAAAGGGGAAAAAGAAATTACCACTTCGGGAATCGCTTCCAATGATATACATACGCGCAATTGCGTATGTCTTTGCACCGCCTGTGATTATGTGGTTCTTCTTAAGTGGAGGCACTGCATTTGTACTGTCTTTTATTTACATTATAATCGCTATACCGTTTACGGTGTATCTATTTTTAGCGCATAGAGGCATTTGTTTTGTCTTTGCGCAGGAGAATGTAGCCACACTAATTCAATGCGGTGGCAAGTTTTCAGGGGTCGTGTATAGCTCTCGTAAACTTTATGTTGACGAAGATTTTGAGGTTATAGAGCGCCCAAGCACTAAACTTGATTTTTTGAAAAAATATTTTGGTGGTTTGACCTTTTATGGAATAAATCCGTTTAAGGACATACTCTACATCGATTTAAAGCACAACAAACTCCGAGAAAAAGAAACGGATCAGCTTCGTGAAAGAAGTTATTCCGTGGATAAAACCACGAAACTAACCTCACGGATTGATTTACGAATTACAAACTACTCTATGTTCTTCGGAGAAATGGAAACACGGGACAGAAATCAGATCTTTGTTATTATGACGGTGACCTTAAGGGTTAGCAACATCTATACTTTCTTAAAAAACAGAGACCCTTATGGGCGTCTTGAAGAATTCTTGTGGGCTGCCTTTAGAAACTTTATTCGTGAGTTTGGTACGGATGAGCTCATAGGTATGAGTATTGGAGGAGAAGAAAAAGCAATTGATTCGCAAGTGGCCATGCTCGGAAAGGAGTTTTTTGACTATCTTGCCCAAGACGATGGCAAGACCAATGTTAAGATAAAAATCCTAGATAATGGTCGCATGCAAATTGAAGACTTAGGCTTTGAAATTGTTAATTTTGCGGTGCTTGACATTGGTCTTAAGGATGCAACCGCAGAGGAGGCCTCAAAAATGCTTTACCAAGCAAACAAAGAAAGAGAGGCTACTATTATCAGAGCCGAGGGAGATGCTGCAAAAGTGTGTCTTCTTGCTGAAGTTTGTCAAAAGTATGGGATTAGACCCGAACTTCAGATGCTCGTCGAAAAGATGGGCGTGGATCAGGCAAACTACTTCTTCTGGCAATCCAATGCCTTTAGGGACATAACAGGAGGGCCAGATATGGAGAAGATTCTTCTGGAAATTCTTCGGAAGATTGCAAAAGGGCAGTCGTAGAAAACAATTCTACGACTTTTTTATTAGCTGTGAGGGTCATCTCCAGGAGGGCGTACTTCATCACGGTTAGTTCCACTTCCTTGTATTCTCTCTTCCTCGTCTTCTGATATAAAGGTTGGTCTTCCTTTGTAAATCGGAGCTCCTTTAAC
>JAAZMU010000100.1 GCA_012798645.1 Patescibacteria group bacterium
TAATCTATATGATTTTGTTGTAACAGCTGATGGTTCTAAATTATTTACTGATTCTGGAATTGACTTAAATGAAATATTAGCTGAAAGATTAGATGGTAACTTTTTAGTTAAAGAAGATGCTGAAATAATAGAAGAAGATGGCAAGCCCGTAATATTTTTGTTTACAACAGAAGACTGCCCATATTGTGCATGGGAACAACCTGTATTAGAAGAAGTAGTTGAAAGCTTTGGAGATGCGATTGTTTATAAATTAAGACAAGGAGTTTTAGAGGATCAAGAAGTTTTTGAGGAGTTTGGTGATGGCGGAGTTCCATTAATTGTTCTTGGAGGAAAGTATTATAGGATTGGCGCGGGAGTGCAAGCAGGTGAAGACTTGGAAAAAGAATATCTCACGACCCATATATGTAATTTAACGGGTGGAATTCCAGAAAGCATTTGCGAATAAAAAAAAGGATACCAATATTGGTATCCTTTTTAAATACTATCTTTACTTTAATTCAATAGTTGCACCTGCTTCTTCAAACTTCTTTTTTAATTCCTCTGCTTCCTCCTTTTTAACATTTTCTTTAATTGTTGCAGGAGCGGAAACTGCGCCATCTACTAAATCTTTTGCTTCTTTTAAACCGATTTGTAAGACATCTCTTACTGCTTTAATAACTTCGATTTTCTTTTCTCCAACGCCTGTGAGAATAATATTAAATTCTGATTTAGCCTCTTCTTTTGGAGCTTCCTCGCCTGCTTGTGCAACTGCACCTGCTACTACTTGAGGAGCTGCTGAAACGCCAAACTTTTCTTCTAATATTTTAACAAGTTCTGATAAGTCTAAAACAGACATTGTTTCTATTTCTGTTACGATTTTTTTAAATTTTGTAGGTATTTTAATTTCTTCTGCCATATTTTTATTTTTTACTTTTAATTTGATTTAAAACTTGAACGAATTGAGAGGTTGGGCCTGAAAGAACATATGCAAAGTTAGAAATTGGAGCATTTAGTATTCCCACAAGTTGTCCTAAAAGTTCATCTTTTGAAGGAAGTTTTGCTAATTTGATTACATCAGATGCTTCAAAAAAGTTTCCCTCTAAAAGACCGCCTAGGATTTTAATGGACTTGTGCGTTTTTGTGAATTCGTAAACATTCTTAGATGAAGAGGTTTCGTCCTCGTATCCAAAAACTACACCAACTTGTCCTTCTAAGCCGCTAACATCAACATCCTTGAAAACGCGACTGATCAATGTTTTCTTTGCAATTTTAAGTTCGTTTCCTGTTTCTCTTAAGTTCTTTCGGAGCGTGGTTAAATTCTGAACACTTGTTCCTGCGTAATCAATAAACACTATTGATTTTTGCTTGTCAAATTTTTCCTTAAGCTCCTTAACGATTGCTTGTTTTTTTTCTTTTGTTATTGCCATAATTTTGATAATTAAAAAATCTGTGCGACCACAGACAAAAAAGCAATCCTCGATAGGTATTATTCTTGCCTATTGTCTGCAGATATATTTAAATTATACACAATTTTCTTTTAAAGTCAATAAAATGTCTTTACAAAATGCAGAAACTGCATCAGGACCATTCGCAGTTACAATGTTTTTATGAATAACTGATTTTTGATCAATAAAAGTAGCACCATTATTTTCAAGCTCTTGTATTGCTTTTTTATCGTTCCAAACAGTGGCTTTTACTCCTTTTAAAACGCCAGCTTTTGCAAGTATAACAGGGGCGATACATATAGCAGCAATAACTTTTTTTTCTTGATTAAATAGATTGATTAGATTATAAGATGTTTCATTATCTAAATATTTTACTGCCCCTCCACCTCCTACGAATAAGAGTGCATCAAAAACAGACGAATCTAGTTCGTTTAAATCTTTATTTATTTTTACTTCTCCCCCAAATCTTCCAATTGCTATTCCTTTTTTATCTGAGAAAGGAGTAATTTCACATCCTTTTTTTTCAAGAATAGCTCTTGTTTCAAAATATTCTTCATCTCTAAAATCACGAGATGCCAGTACCATTGCTATTTTTTTATTCATCTTTTTTAAATCCTTCAAAGGCTCTTAAAATTTCAAGAGGGGTTGCAAAGATAATGGTGTTTGATTGGTCAGAAGAAACATCGTTCAATGTTTGAAGAGTCCTTAAATGCATTGCTCCTTTTGAGCTAGATAAAACTCTAGCTGCTTTTGCCATATTCTCAGCTGCAATAACCTCTCCTTCTGATTTAATAACAATTGCCCTTTTTTCTCTTTCAGCCTCGGCTTGCTTTCCGATTGTTCGCTTCATTTCTTCGGGAAGAATAATATCTTTTAATTCAACATTTAAAACCTTAATTCCCCATGGGTCACTTTGTTCGTCAATAACTTTTCTAATACTTTCAGAAACCTTATCTCTTTGAGATAAAAGTTCATCTAAATCAACTTGCCCAGTGGCGTTTCTCATTGTTGTTTGAGCTAATTGAGACATCGCATAGTAATAATCTTCTACTTCTAATATGGCTAGTTCGGCTGATACTATTTTGTAATAAACAACTGCATTTACTGCAACTGATATATTATCTCTTGTAATTGCTTCTTGACTTGGAACGTCAACTGCCTTAACCCTCATATCAACCTTAGAAAAAGTTTGAAAGATTGGCCAGATTAATCTCCAGCCTGGTTTAAGTGTTCCACTGTATTTACCCAGGGTAAATCTTATACCCTCTTCGTATTGATTGATCTGCCTTATGGATGAAAATACGATAGTTAAGATAATAATAATAAAAGGCGAAAGTGTTTTAAGCATATGTTTTAAATTTAAAAATTATTCTTTTGGTTTCATAATAGGGAAAAGTATAATTTCCCTTAATACATTTGAATTAGTTAAAAGCATGGTGAGCCTATCTAGCCCCATCCCAAACCCGGCTGCAGGTGGCATTCCATATTCTAAAGCCTCAATAAATTCGTCATCTGACCTTTGTGCTTCCTCAAACCCTTCTTCAAAAAGTTTTTCTTGATCTTTTAAAATTCTTTCTTGTTCAATGGGATCATTTTGCTCTGAAAAAGCATTTACAATTTCTACTCCAGCTATTAAAAGCTGAAAATTAGCGAGTCTATCCTGGTTTTTAAATCCTTTTGCAAGGGGCTGGAATTCTTTTGGATAGTGGATAACAAAGGTCGGATTTATAATGTTTGGTCTGCAATATTTTTTGTAAATTTCATCTGCAATATTAGCCTTGTCAGCGCCTTTTGGTATA
>JAAZMU010000021.1 GCA_012798645.1 Patescibacteria group bacterium
CTTGACTTTTTAAAAGAATTAGATACAATAAGCATATCAACAACAAAAATTATTAGTATTACTAAATATTATTGTAAATTTAAATTTACAATTGTTAATTAATTATAAAAACTATGGCAGAAAAATTTGAAAGAACAAAACCACATTTAAACATTGGCACCATTGGTCACGTTGATCATGGTAAAACCACAACAAGTGCTGCTATTTTGCACGCGCTTCGTTTGGCTGGAAAAACAGCCGACGACAGAGGAGTTGATCAAATTGACTCAGCTCCAGAAGAAAAAGAAAGGGGAGTTACTATTAATATTTCTCACCTAGAATATGAAACAGACAAAAGGCACTATGCCCACATTGATTGTCCTGGTCATGCTGATTACATTAAGAATATGATCACAGGAGCAGCTCAAATGGATGGTGCTATTTTAGTTGTATCTGCACCAGACGGTCCTATGCCTCAAACAAGAGAGCACATTTTACTAGCCAAACAAGTTGGTCTTCCATCAATTGTTGTTTTCTTAAATAAGTGCGATATGGTTGATGACCCTGAAATGCTTGAATTAGTAGAAGATGAAGTCAGAGAACTTTTAAAGAAATATGATTTTAAAGGAGACGAAGTTCCAGTTATTAGAGGTTCAGCCCTAAAAGCATTAGAAGCTAGTTCAGCCGATGATGAAAATGTTAAAAAGATTTTAGAACTTATGGACAAGGTAGATGAATACATTCCTGACCCTGTGAGAGATACTGAAAAACCATTTTTAATGGCAGTTGAAGATGTGTTTACAATTGAAGGAAGAGGAACAGTATCTACTGGTAGAATTGAAAGAGGTATATTACATCCTAACGAAGAAATTGAGGTTGTAGGTATTAGACCCACTCAAAAAACAACAGCAGTATCTATTGAAATGTTTAGAAAATTCTTAGATCAAGGTAGCGCAGGAGATAATGTCGGGGTTCTATTAAGAGGACTTAAAAAGGATGATATTGAAAGGGGACAAGTATTAGCAAAACCAGGCACAATTACTCCTCACACAGAATTTGAAGCACAAGTCTATGTCTTAACAAAAGATGAAGGTGGAAGACATACACCATTCTTTAAGGGGTATAAACCACAATTCTTTATTAGAACAGCAGATATTACTGGAGACGTAATTTTACCCGAAGGAGTAGAAATGGTAATGCCAGGGGATACAGTAACATTTACGGTTAATTTAATTGTTCCTGTAGCATTAGAAGAAAAACAAGGATTTGCTATTAGAGAAGGTGGAAAAACAGTAGGAGCTGGTATTATTACAAAAATTATTAAGTAAACATTAAAATGTCAGCAAAAGCAAAAACAACTGAAAAGATTGAAACCGTTCCAAAATTAAGGATTAAATTAAGAGCTTACGATCATAAAGTGATTGATAAGAGCGCTGAACAAATTGTTGATATGGTATTAAGGTGCGGGGCTGAAGTTTCAGGTCCCGTACCACTACCAATCGAACTTAGCAAGTTTACAGTCAATAGATCAACATTTGTTCATAAATCAGCAAGAGAACAATTTGAAATGAGAATTCACAAAAGATTAATTGATATTTTAAACCCAAACCAGAAAGTAGTTGATGCCTTAAAAACATTAACACTACCTGCTGGTGTTGACACAGAGATAAAAAGTGTATTATAAGAGATATAGTAGAAAGGGTTGATTGAACTGGTCTAACAAAAAACCTGGACTAGTGTTCAGATTTTTTATTGAAATACTATGAAATTTATTCTAGCCAAAAAAATTGA
>JAAZMU010000101.1 GCA_012798645.1 Patescibacteria group bacterium
ATACCCTCTTTCATTTCAAGTATTCTTTGCTTTTGTTCGTCATAAGGAATGTCCCATAAAGGCGCCCCAATATTAGAGGCAACTATCTCTATATCATGCTTTATAATCTCCTTTATTTCTTCACAATTACTTTGAACAAACTCAGGGGTTACCATTAAAAGACCAGGAATATTTCTTTGTTTCATCTCATTGACAAAGTTAGCTAATCCTACGGTGTCTTTGTATTCAATTAAAATCATGATTGCCTTGGCTTTTTCCTTTGGTTGCTCGCTTTGAATTGGCTCTTCTACTTGAGAGGTGAAATAGTAGATTCCGCCTAAAAGAAGAGCTAAGATTAGAGCGATGATTATATTTTTTTTCATAACATTATAATTAACTGATTATACTTTAGAATAACATTTAAAGAACCTTTCTTGCAAGTTTAGGGTCTATGGAATCCTAAGTCAGCGGGGTTGCTTCCGCCTGAGATATAGAGTAGCTTGCCACCTTGTTTTTCAAACTTACGTCTGAGCTTTTTAACTTGACTGGCTAAATTAAGAGTTTCTTCGCCTACGCTTTTTTTGATATAGCCTTTTGACCAGAAGTCAAGTATGAGCTTGCTGTCTCCAAAAACTTTTTTAATGTTTTGTTTGATTGCTATTTCAAGTGCATACTTGCAGGCTAAAAGCTCGCCATAGTTATTGCTGGCATTTCCTTTAACTAAATGATGACCTTTTTCATTAACATCTAAGAAATCAACAAGTAGTTTGTCCCCGTTTTCATTAGTGACATTAATTTCAACGCCTTGTCCTCCTCCTGTGCCTGCATCAAAGAAAATGCCTTTTTGGGTGGCAACACGTTTGATGGAATAGTCTGCTCCTAAATCAAGCCACTTCTGAGCTTCTTCTTTTGTTTCAAAGCTTTTGTATTTGGCTTGTTTTCCTGAGACAATGCTCTGGCATTCATCCCAAGTGTTGACGATGCCTTGTTTGCTACCTACTAAGTAGGCGTAATATTTGGTTTTCTTTTTCATTGGTATTATAATAACTGATTAGAGTGGGATTGTAAAATGCTTGTATAGGCTTGTAAAGGCAATTTAGAAATGTCATACCACCGAGCAATTTAGAAATGTCATACCGCCAAGCAATTTAGAAATGTCATACCTAAAATTGCACAGGTCCAGGAACATGTTGTGCACTATAATTTATTTGAGGCTTATGTTGTATTGGACAAGCCTCTTATTTTAATGATAACATTGTAATACAAAGTATTACAAATAAACTAAAAACTATGAGGAAAATATTAAATATTTCATTATCTAAAGATTTAGCAGAAATTGTTAAAAAAGAAGTGGAGCAAGGGGGATATAGCTCTGTGTCAGAATATATCAGGTTTTTAATTAGAAAAGAAAAAGGAGAAGATCTTTTAAAAGAATTAATCCAAAGTGAAAAAGAAATAAAAGCAGGCAATTTCAAAGAGTTAAAATCTCTAGATGATTTGAAATGAAAAATGAAAATATTTTTATTCATCAACCTTTGAAAAAAGATTTAAAGCTTTTAAGAATAAACAAAAGGTCAATATGTTGTAGACGCATACTTGGGCGTATTTACCACTATAATCCGCTACAATCTACTATATAGCCTATAGTGTTAAACTATTACTAAACTAATATCCATGAACAACATTTTAACAAATTATGCTTAAGAAATGTCTTTTTTGTATTCCTCCTCTAAAGCTAAATAGGCTTTTGTGATTCTTTCTTTGCTGTTTAATCCAAGTATATTTATTACATTTTCAATGTGTTTTTTCTCCCCTTCAATTTCAATGAAGTCTCCAAAGTATAATTTATCTAATGAAATTTTTGTGTTTAGAAATTCGGTTTCTTGCCTTACCTTTTCAAAAGTTTTGATTTTATTAAACCCTAAGGCTTTTAAAACAGCTTTTCCGTGTTTTAAGCTTTGAATTTTTACTGAGTATTCATTTCTTTCAAAGTAATTATTTTGTTTTTTTGTTTTGACTTTAACGGTCAAGACAATCTCTCCTTTTTCGTCTCTAATTCTAGGAAATATGCCTTGCTCAATTGAAGTTTTAGAAAAAAAGCTATAAGTTGTTTGCTTGTATGGCTTTTCAAAATAAGATCCTAAGTTTATGAGCTTTTCTTTTATGTCTTTTAGTTTATTTAGTTTGAATTTTACTTCTATTTCTTTTTGCATTTTGTTTATTTCAATTTATTAATATTATCGATGGTTATCCATGCTGACATCGCCCCATAACCGCTGCACAGGTTCATGAACATCTTGTGCACTTTAAGTTTAGAATCTTTAAGGCTCGTGTTGTATTATTTTAAATATTTTTTTCTATGAAATGTGTAGAGTGTTCATCCCAATATTTCTTATACACTCTTTGTTTTCCCTTATCAAAATTTAATTGATACATTCTGAATGTAACTAATATATTCTTAGGTTGCCATTGCTCTTTATATGAATATTTATAAGTCATTCCTAGCTTAGCCATTACTCTCCCACTACTAGGGTTATTAATATCATGGGTGGCAGTGACATATGTAAATCCATCCTTTCTTACTTGCTTTAAAACAGCATTACAGGCTTCCGTTACAATTCCCTTATTCCAAAACTCTCTTTGTAATCCGTAACCTAAATCATGGCTGTCAGCGGTGCTTATATTAACATATCCGATTGGTATGTTCTTGCTTTTTAAGCATATTGCATATTTATATCCACTTGGTTGCCTATATACCTCTGTGTAATTATCTTTAAAGAACTTTTCAGCCTCTTCCAAGGTTTTTAAAGGGAACCATGGCAAGTGGGTATTTACTTCTTTGTCTTTGAGGATGGAGAATAAAGGGATGATGTCGTTTTTAGTAAACTTCCTTAATATTAATCTTTCTGTTTCTAATTTTGGTGTATTGATGCTTTTCATGCTTTTGTTCTTATAGAGAATTGTATTGGGGCAGTGTTTTTTGAACGAAGTTCGAACATTTCTTGAGCAAAATCCTGAAAACTAATTTGGACTCGACGGATCAAACTATTTTTCTGGGGGAATGGAATTTGCCCCGCCTCGACTTTCTTCCCGCCCACAGGAGGGGTCTAGGGAGAAATGTGGGCGGGATTTTGAATCTTTCCTTTTTTTGCTTCCGAATTTCGTACCAGTTGAAACTGGCGCGCCACCTATTGCACAGGTTCATGAACATCTTGTGCGCTTTGAGTTTAAGATAATTTAAAAGTGTTAATATTTTATTCTTTGAGAAGCATACCTCCTAACACCATAATCCTTGTCTTCTGCTAATTCTTTTAAAGTATCCAAGGGGGTGTTTGGATTTTGTGCAACTAACCTTCTTACAGCTCTGGATTCGTCATTGCTTAGTTTCATAAGGGCATTTTCTGGAGTGTTTCTATTCCATGCAACGGACATTCTTACCCATTCGGTTTTGTCATTGCTCTGCTCTTCTAATAATTCTTTTGGTGTGTTTTTATGCTCTGCAATCCTTGCCCTTACAAGTTCAGATTCGTCATTACTTAACTTTTTTAAAACTTCTAAGGGGGTGTTTAAGTTCCTTGCTACTTCATGCCTTATAGCCGCCTCGTCATTGCTTAATTTCTCTAGTGCCTTTTGGGGAGTGTTTGGGTTTTCTGCGACTGCCTTTCTTACAAACCATATGTTGTCATTGCTTAATTTCTCTAAAACCTCTTTTGAAGTGTTTGGGTTTTCTGCAACTCTGCTTCTTAGATCCTCTTCGTTGTCATTGCTTAATTTCTCTAAAACCTCTTTTGAAGTGTTTGGGTTTAGTATAACCATCCTTCTTACAGGCTCGTAGTTATCATTGCTTAGGCTTTCCAAGTCTTGCAAAGAAGTGCTAGGGTTTCCTGCAACTTTTATTTTTGTTAACACACTTTCATCTTTGCTTAATTTCCTTAATACCTTTGGGGGAGTGTTTGGGTTTTCTGCGACTGCCTTTCTCACGTCCCCTGACTCGTCATTGCTTAATTTTTCTAATATGTGTTGGGGAATGTTTGGGTTTTCTGCGACTGCCTTTCTCACGTCCCCTGACTCGTCATTGCTTAATTTTTCTAATATGTGTTGGGGAATGTTTGGGTTTTCTGCGACTGCCTTTCTCACGTCCCCTGACTCGTCATTACTTAATTTTTCTAATATGTCTAAAGATACATTAGGATTATTTACCGTGGATGATCTTATATATTCAGACTCGTCATTGCTTAATTTTTCCAAGAAAGCTTGGGAAATGTTTGGGTTTTGCGCAACACATCCTCTCACGGTTTCTTCTTGGTCACAGTTTAACTCTTCTAATAATTCCATGGGGGTATATTCACTTATTGCAAGATCTGCTCTTGTTATTTCGGACGAATCTTTGCTTAATTTCCTTAATACATTTTGTGGAGTGCTTGGGTTTTGTGCGACAAAACCTCTTACATCTTCTGACTCGTCATTGCTTAATTTTTCTAAAGTCTCTTTTGAAGTGTTTGGATTTTCTGCAACCCTCGTTCTTATATCCTCTGAAGTATATTCACTTAACTCTTTTAATAAGAATGAGGAAGTTATTAGTTTGATCTCTTCAAAGTTTTCTTCGTAAAATGGTAGTGTTGTATCAAGGTCTTTCTTTATTTCTTCTTCCAATATATTTGTTAATTTTTCTAAAGCCTTTGTTAACACTAAAATCTCTTCTTTATTTTCTTCAGGATTATTAAGAAGTAAGTCAAGTTTTTGCTTGATTTCCTTTGCTTCTTCTACTGTATCTTTAGGTTGTGCTTGCGAATTTTCAAACTTATTCATATTAAAAATTAATTAGGAATTCAGGCTTTTAATCCATGATGTGTGGCGGAGGGGGTGGGATTCGAACCCACGGTGAGTTGCCCCACAGTAGTTTTCAAGACTACCTCATTCGTCCGCTCTGACACCCCTCCAAATATTTGGGTTATGTAATTATAACCCTATTTTATGAATCTGATCTCTTAATAGAGTGATATAGCCGACATATTTCTTTTTTTGTATATCGGTCATAAAAGAAACGTTAATTATATCGTAATTTAATGAATGATGAAACTCATCCTCAATCCACAAGCTATACCAAAATTTTTCTAAACAAATCAAATAGAACCAACATCCACGAAGCAACCTCGCAAATGCCTCGATTAATTTAATGAATTGTTTTAAAGTAAACGCACACAACCTAATTGTTGCAGCAATAATCTCAACTAAGACATTCATCTTATCCCTCTAAGTAAAATATAGTATAAATTAAATTAAAAATCAATAATTTTTTTCTTTCCAATCGTTTTTTATTTTTTTATACTTTTGTTTTACCGCTGCCCAAGCAACTTTATGAGACACTTCTTCCCTGCTAGCATTCCCCTTTCTTTCCTTAGGATCTTTATACTGTTTCCAAGCATTATTAAATGACTTTCTATATATTTCCTGAGCATGTTTTGGTAAATTGTCTTTTATCCGCTCAGGTAAATCTTTTATATTTTTATATGGCATATTATTATTGTAATAAATTTTTAAGAATTACAGCTTCATTATATTTCTCATCTCTAGCAGCATACAAAAGCGTAACAATATTTTTTTCTTTAATA
>JAAZMU010000102.1 GCA_012798645.1 Patescibacteria group bacterium
GAAAAAGTCTTGAAGAATTGTGCCCACTGATTAAAAGTAGGCTTTTTTGTTTTTAAAAACATTTTAATTTGTTAAATTGGCAAGAGAAAGAAGAATAAATACAACTACAAGAATAATTGTTAAGATCAATATCTTTTTTTGAGCTCCTCTTCTTGTAGAATAAACTTCTCCACCACCACCAAAAGCAGAACCTAGTGCTGTTCCTCTTTGTTGAAGTAGTATTAGAACAATAATTACTATTGAAACTATTCCTTGTGAAATTAATAATATTTTATTCATTTTTTAAGTAAACCTATAATGTATTCTGTTCCTATTAAAATTAATGAAAAGCAAAGTAAGTTAAACGCTCCATAGACCTGAAACTGCACATCAGAAAAGAAAACATTCGTTAACCAGATCAATCCCATGATTATAACCACAGTAAAAAGATTTAAAGTGATTATTCTAAGAGGCAGTGTAATTAATTTAAGAACAGGTCTTACAAAAAATAATAACAAACCAATCACTGTTCCTACCAATATATAAGTTTTTAAATTTTGGTCAGTACTAACCCCATCTATAAAATAATCAGCCAAGCCTGTTGAAACTACGCCAACTACTATTTTAGAAAGGAGATTTGCTATCATTAAAATAATGATAGTATAAATAAAAAATAAAGTCAATGTTTTCGTCCTTTTGGACTCATCAGTTCAAACACACATCTGAAGAACAAAGCAATTTTAGATACCCTCAAAATTGCTAAAAGGATAAATTTAGAGCCTTTCTCTTAGAAGGAGAAAAGGTCTAGAACCCTGGTGCCTGCCTTAGTAAAAAAACAAGGCATCCTAGAGCAAATCCCCCTGAGAAAGCACAGGCAGCGATACACATGTACATCCAGAAGTCTGGATCTCGCAAGATTCTTAGCAGTATATATAATTCTTAACACATTTCAACCATTCTGTCAACCCCTTTGAGCCACAACTACCTCAGTTGACAAATTTCCTCAGCACAGCTATCATTAGCAATGAAAGGTCATAACTGCTAATTTAATTAAAATAAAAATATGAAATTAAAACCATTAACAAATCATATTATCATTGAGCCTTTTAAGGCTGAAGAAAAAACAAAGTCAGGTATTGTTTTACCTAAAAAAGAAGACGAGGCACCAGAGCAAGGAAAAGTGGTTGCCATTGGATCAGACGAAAAAATAGAGGTCAAGGTTGGAGATAAAGTCATCTTCTCCAAGTATGGCCCAACTAGTATAAAGGTTGAAGATAAAGATTATTTAATCGCAAGCCAAGATGAAATTTTGGCTATTATAATAGAAAAATAAACATATGGCTAAAGAAATTTATTACAACGAAGAGGCAAGAAAAAAAATAAAGGCAGGAGTGGATAAACTCGCTGATGCTGTTTCAATAACACTAGGTCCAAAAGGAAGAAATGTTATCTTGGGAGAATCTTTTGGAAGTCCTACCATAACAAACGATGGAGTTACTATTGCAAAGGAAATTGAACTAGAAGACAGCGTTGAAAATATGGGAGCTGAGATTGTAAAGCAAGTCGCTGAAAAAGCAAATGAGGTAGCAGGAGACGGAACAACCACCGCTACTCTTTTAGCACAAACTTTAATTAGGGAGGGGCTTAAAAATGTAACTGCAGGAACAAACCCACTTGCTATTAAAAGGGGCTTAGAAAAAGCATCTGATGTCGTAGTTGCAGAGCTTAAAAAAATGTCTAAGAAAGTTGACACAGTAGAAAAGTATGCACAAGTAGCTACCATATCTGCTGAGAACGAAGAGCTTGGAGAACTAATCGCAAGCACTATTGCTGAAATTGGAGTAGATGGTCCTGTTTCAATTGAAGAGTCTCAGAAACTAGGCATTGAAAAAGAAATTGTTAAAGGTCTTCAATATGACGAAGGCTATGTCTCCCCCTATATGGTAACTGACGCAGAAAGAATGGAAACCGTCTTAGAAAACCCTTACATTTTAATCACTGATAA
>JAAZMU010000103.1 GCA_012798645.1 Patescibacteria group bacterium
GAGATTCTAAGGTCCCTTATGATAGGCATTGATTGTCTTATTCTAGACCCTGAAAATGAATACAGTACACTTGCTAAAGCAACTGGTGGCTCCTTTTTTAACATCTCTTTAAGTTCTGATAGCCATATTAACCCTTTTGACTTGCCCGATGTTAGACAAGGGGAAAACCCGGAAGACATCTTAAGGTCAAACATTCTAAACCTTGTCGGTCTTATGAGAATCATGCTTGGCGGCTTAACCCCTGAAGAAGATGCCATTATGGATAGAGCCCTAAGTGAAACCTATGCAGCAAGAGACATTACTCCTGAAACAGACCCTGAAACATGGAAAGACAACATCCCTATCCTATCTGATTTAGAAGCAGTTTTAGAAGGAATGGATGGCGCACAAGTTTTAACAGAAAAGTTAAGGAAATTCACAAGAGGTACCTTTTCACAATTTTTTAATAATAAGTCTAATGTAAATACAGATAGTAGCTTAACAGTTTTTGGTATCAGAGACATTGAAGACGAGCTAAGACCAATCGCTATGTTTATCATTATGAGATACATCTGGAACGTGGTCAGATCCACTCTAAAGAAAAGAATCTTAATCATTGATGAGGCTTGGTGGATGATGCAAAACGAAGACGGCGCCTCCTTTTTATTCGGATTATGTAAAAGAGGAAGAAAATATTGGCTTGGCGTTACAACTATCACGCAAGATGTTTCAGACTTTATGAAATCAAGTTATGGAAAGCCAATCATCACAAATTCGTCTATTCAGCTTCTCTTAAAGCAAAGTCCTGCAGGAATTGATTTAATCAAAGAAACCTTTATGTTAACCGAACAAGAAAAACTTCTCCTTTTAGAAGTTCCTGTCGGGGAAGGTATTTTCTTTGCCGGTCAAAAACACGTTGCCATTAAAATCGTTGCCTCTTACACAGAAGATCAGATTATAACAACAGACCCTGAGCAAATTAAAAAAAGACAACAGCAATCATAGCTTAGGCTTAATCACAAGCTTTCGCTCTTCGCCCTCACCAATGCTTTCTGTTTTCACATCATCTCTTTTAGCTAGCTCTAAATGTATTATTCTTCTTGCATAAGAAGATAAATGAGAAAGTATTTTTTGTTGTCCAGTAATAGACACCTCTTCTGCAGCGGAATTAGCAATGCTCTTGTATCCATTGATTTTATCTTTTCTGTAATTATCAATGTCTAAAAAAAGATAAACATCTTTGTCTAAATCCTTTTTAAGCATCTTCCTTAAAAGAAGTTGAATATGGGAAAGCACAATCCCTTGCCTCCCAATAAACATTTTCGCATCATCAAGCTTGCAAATATTAATCTCTAAAACATTTTTCTCTTCCTCATTAAAACTCATTTCAAGCTCAATTTCTTGGTCTGCTTTTTTAAAGAATTCCTTTATTCTTTCCTCTATTCTTTTTAAGTCTTTTTCATTAAGCATATTACTCTTTTTTTAAAATTATCTTTTGTTGAATTATTGTAACTACTGTAGCTACAAGCCAGTACAAACCAATTGCCGAAGGTAATTTTGATAGTATAAAAAATGTGATCACAGGAAGTATCAAGCCCATTTGTTTTTGCATCATATTCTGCATTTTCTCAGCATCCCCAAGCTCTTTCTTCTCCTCTTGTTTTGGCTGTTGCATTGTTCTCATTTGTATAAATTGAAACACTGCCACAATTAAGGCAAAAAGTATATGAGGTTCTGTTAAGTCCATTCCTAAAAACATTGGCTGAATCTCCCCACTAAAATTAACAAAGGAATACAAGTGTTCTTGAATTGAATAACCAGCAGTAGCAATGTTTCTAATAGACCAATAAAGTGCGATTATAATGGGGATTTGAAGAAACATAAAGCCAAACGAGGCAAAAGGATTAAAGTTCTTCTCCTTATAAAGTGCGAGCAATTCCTCTGCTTGTTTTTGTGGATTCTCTTTATACTTCTCTTGTATTTCCTTAATCAAAGGCTGAATCTTTTGTATTTCCTTTTGACTCTTTAAAGCCTTGTTATTCAAAGGATACAAAAGCATTCTAATTAAAATAGTTAAAAGTAAGACCGCAAGACCAAAGTTTTGTAGCACCGTATAAAGCCATATTAAAATATTAAATAATGGAGTGTATAAAAATGTGTTAAATAAATCCCCTATAAATCCAAACATTTTGCCTTTTTTAATAAATAAATTATTTCTCTTTTAATCTCTAAAAACTCTTTCTTCAAAATACTAGGATAAGCCACTATAACCACATCAAAACCTTTCTTTACATTCATTCCCCGCATAATCTCTCTCATCCGCCTTTTAATCTTATTCCTTTGAACTGCTTTTTTTGAAACTTTCTTTGAGACAACTATACCAATTCTAGTAAGCTCTTCCTTGTTTTCAAGTATTTTTAAAAAAAGAGAGTCTCCCTTAAAACCTCTCCCTTTCTTGTAAATTCTTTCAAAATCTTTCTTTTTTTTTAATCTATTTTCTTTTTTAAGCATTAAAAATTAAACAGTTAATTTTGTTCTGCCTTTTGCACGTCTTCTTCTTAAAACAGCTTTGCCAGTTTTGCTTCTTGTTCTTGCTAGAAAACCATGTGTTCTCGCTCTTTTTTTCCTTTTTGGGTTGTATGTAATACTCATATTCTTTTCTTAAAATTACAAGCTAACCATAGCAAAAAAAAGAAAGAAGGTCAACAAAATCATCTTTCCACATTTTGTCCACAATAAGCCACCTTTCCCCGCCTTTGCATTTTTTTCCACATATACTATAATTAAATTAAATTATGACACAAGAACAAATCTGGGAATCAGTACTCGCACAAATTAAATTAAATGTTTCCTCTGCTAA
>JAAZMU010000104.1 GCA_012798645.1 Patescibacteria group bacterium
AGCTGATAATTTAGCTAGTCTTAAAAAGATGAAAGAGGCTTCAGTACTTTCTCTTGGAATTACAAATGTTATTGGTTCTACTCAAACAAGGGAAACAGAAGGGGGTGTTTATACAAGGTGTGGTCCTGAAATTGCTGTTGCTTCAACAAAAGCATTTATGGGACAGTTAACAGTGCTTTTAATGGTATCTATATTTTTAGGAAGACAAAGAAATTTAAGTAAAGAAAAGGCAAAAAGTATAATTAACGAGCTTAAAAGATTGCCTCAGAAAGGAGATCTCATATTAGGAGATTTTAAAAAGATACAAGAAATTGCAAACAAGTATGCTAAGTATAATAATTTTTGGTTTATAGGAAGAAAGTTTAATTATCCAGTTGCGCTTGAAGGAGCTTTAAAGCTTAAAGAAATTTCCTATATCCACGCAGAAGGAACTGCTGGAGGAGAATTAAAACATGGTCCTTTAGCTTTAATAGATGAAAATTGTCCTGTGTTTGCAATATGCACAAAAGGCTCTGTTTATGATAAAATGATCTCAAACATTGAAGAAGTTAAAGCTAGGAATGGAAAGGTGATTGCAATTGCAACTAAGGGGGACGAAAGAATAAAGAGCATTGTAGATGATGTAATTTATATTCCAAAAACACTTGAATGTTTAACTCCATTTTTAGTGACGATACCGCTCCATTTATTTGCATATTATGTTGCCTTATTTTTAAAAAGAGATATTGATAAACCTCGTAATTTAGCAAAAAGTGTTACTGTTGAATAAACATAATGAAGAAATACATAATATATTTTTTAACAATAATTCTTTTAATTTTTGTAGGAATTAATATATTGATATTAGATTATACAAAATATATTTATAACCTGGAAGATATATCTAAAACAGAAGTAGGTTTAGTTTTGGGAGCAAGTGTGCTTTCTAATAAAAGACTAAGCAATGCTTTTAAAGAAAGATTGGATACAACCCTTGAATTATATTTTAACCAGAAGATAAATAAAGTTTTAGTAAGTGGCGATAATAGAACTAAATACTACGATGAGGTTAATACAGCAAAAAAGTATTTACTTGAGAATGGAGTTTTAGAAGAAGACATTTTATTAGATCATGCTGGTATAAAAACATTTGATAGTATTTTAAGAGCAAAAAAGGTTTTTAATATAGATGAGGCTATTATTATTTCTCAAAAGTTTCATTTAGCAAGAGCTCTTTATATTGCATCAGAATTAGATTTAAATGCACAAGGATATAGTGCTGGATTAGGACAAAGTAAAAGAGAGTTTTTTGCACGTTTAAAAGCTTTTTTAGATGTACAAAAGAACATATTTAGATTAGAATAGAATCAAGATAAGTAATAATAAAAAAATGAAAGATTTTACGATTTTAATAGGTGGGCAGGCAGGACAAGGTTCAAGAAAAGCTGGTCTTGTGATTGCCAAGATTTTAAATAATTTAGGGTATAGAATTTTTATATACGATGATTATCAATCCTTAGTAAAAGGAGGACATTCTTTTTCTAAGATAAGAGCATCAAACAAAAAGGTTTTTACTCAAAATAGGGAAGTAGATTTTATACTTGCACTTGATCAATTAACAATTGATAAGCATATTGATAGTTTAAAAGAAAATGGATTAGTTGTTTTTAATTCAAGTAAGGTAAAGTTTTCTTCTGGTATTCCTATTGATGCAGAAACTATTGCAAAAGAAGAAGGAGGAATGCCAATTATGGCAAACACTGTTATTGTTTCTGTTTTTGCTAGAATTATTGGGGCTTCTTTTGAATTACTTGAAAGTGTTTTTAAAAAAGAGTTTAAAAAAGGGTTAGAGATTAATTTAAAGATTGCAAAAAGAATTTATAATGAAATTGAAGAAAGGATTAAAATAGAGAAATTAGAGAATAAGCCACTTCCTTTAATAACAGGAAATGAAGCACTTGCTTTAGGGGCAGTAAAGGCAGGGCTTGATATATATTATGCTTATCCAATGACACCTGCTACTTCTATTTTACATTTCTTAGCAGGGCATAAATTAGGAGTTCAAACTATACAGCTTGAAAATGAAATAGCAGTTATTATATCTGCTTTAGGTTCAGCTTATGCAGGAAAACGATCTATGCTTGGAACATCTGGCGGAGGGTTTGCTTTAATGACAGAAGGAATTAGTTTAGCAAGCATTGCAGAGCTTCCTATTTTAATTGTTAATAGCCAAAGAACTGGACCTGCAACTGGGGTGCCAACATACAATGCACAAGCAGACCTTAATTTTGTTTTAAATGCAGGACATGGAGATATTGTTAAATTTGTAGTAGCGCCTAAAGATGCAGACGAGTGTTATGAATGGAGTGGAAGATTATTAAATTTAGCATGGAAATATCAAACTCCAGCAGTTTTATTAATTGATAAAGAAATATCAGAAAGCACTTTTAATTTTGAAAGTAAGGCTAGGATTGAAAAACAAGAAGCATTACTTTCAGATAAAAAAGAAGATTACAAAAGATACGAAATTACCCCATCTGGGATTTCGCCATTGGCTTTTCCTGGGGAAGGTGTTGTTTCTAAAGTGACTTCTTATGAGCATGATGAATATGGCTATACTGCAGAGGAAGATGAGGAGATAATAATGCAGATGCAAGAAAAAAGATTAAGGAAGTTTGAAGAGATGCAAAAAGAAGTTGAGGACATGGTAGATGCAATTAAAGTTTATGGGAAAAAAGATTCAAAAAATGTTTTAATAACTTGGGGGTCAAGTTCTCATCCTGCAATAGAA
>JAAZMU010000105.1 GCA_012798645.1 Patescibacteria group bacterium
CTTCTGTGCCCATCCAAGCTATTTCGTTTAAAATGAGGGTGTTTCTTGTTGGAGTGCCTAAGTTTTCTTGTGAACAGCACTGTATCTTAGGTTTTGTAGAGCCTCCTCCTGACTCATATTCCTCTTCCTCTTCTTTCTCATTGATTGGGTTCCCTTTGGAGTTTTCAGCACGAGGCGTGCCAATCTGATCTCCAGAGTAGGTTTGCCAACCTAGGTCAGGTCTTCTTTCCATTGATTTCTTTTCTTTGTTGTCTCCTGCTACCCAATCAGGGTTTGCTTCTACCATATCCTCTAACCCACATTTATTATTAAAAAGATAAAGGGTTTCGTCACTATTAGCGATGGCTCCCTTATAGATAAGGTCTGCCTTAACTTCTGGGACTGAGGTGTCGTCAGTTCTTTCAAGTAAGAGAAACCCGCCAGGCTTAATTTCTAAATCATCAAATTCAATTTTAATGTTCTTGTTTTTGTTAAATAATTGATAGCCTTTTAAGTTAATGGCTGTGTTTCCAATATTCTTAAGTTCAATCCATTCATCGGTTGATCTTTGCTTGCTTCCCATCCAGGCTATTTCGTTTAGAATAATGCTATTTCTTAAAGGAGTTTGATTTTCAAAAGCACAAAAGCTTATTTCCCCCTCTTTATTATTCCCCTTGTTTTGTTCTTGTTCTTGTTTTTGTTCTTGTTTTTGTTCTTGATTGTTTTCACTTGCTAGTGTGCTATCTCTTTTCATAAGTTCGTTATAAATGGAGATTAAGAAGTTTTTAAAAGCTTCTTCGGACATCAAGCTGTCGATGTAAGAGCGAATTATGCCTGGCTCTGAGCTATCAGAAGAACTTTTGTTTTGTTCATTTAGTTCAGCTACTTTTTCTGCAAAAGTGGGGTCTTCTTTAGCTACTTCTTCAATTGATTCTTCTATTTCTGTTAATTCCTCGATTGATAAATCTTCTATTAATTCAAGATCCTCGTCTTCAGAAGACTGGCCTGCAAGAAGGTCTCGTCCAAAGCCTAAGATGCGCCTTAGACTTTCTATGGCGTTTTTGACTGGTTTTGCTATGTGTTCCTCGAAGAAAGATTCTTCCCTGAACTCAAAGTCGGGAACATGGTCAGGGTATTCTACAGTTATTTGGGTATTACCTTTCCAACTATAGCCAAAATTCTTATATTCTACCACACCTTTTATCGTAACAATAAAAGGCTTTATTTCTTCTTCGCTGATGTATATTCCTCCAATTTTTCCAGAAACTGCGTTTGGCGGAACTTTTAGAGCATGTGGGGAATAAAATTTAATAGCGACTTCTGAGTTTTTGTCGTCAATATATTTCTTTGAAATTAAATAGTTTATTTGTCCTGTGGCTACTCCTCCTTCTTTTGTTTTATAGTTTGCAACTAATGCCCCCGAACCTATTCTAACCTCATACTGAAATAATTTATTTGTTGCATACTCTACAGCTTTTTCTACTGTAATGTTTTCAATTTTCCCAATTAAGGCAGGAATGTCTGAAGCTAGTATTATTCTTGACAAAGATATTATTTCTTTTGTAACATTATATGCAACGCTTAATGGGTAATCCACTACTAGGAATTTAACCATGTTTTTAGTTGTAAATACTTTGGTCATCGATATTGCATCTTCATCTTCGTCCCAGTTTCCATACCCTATTTGACTATACCACTCTATCGCAAGCATATCGGGTACAGTTTTTAAAATTTTTTGAGCATCATTATTTTTCAAAGTCAAAAACTGTTCCAAGTTAGCTATATTGCCTTCTATTTTATCTAAATCTGAAGCAAAGACTGGAGTGCAGAAGATTATGAGAGTTAAAAATGTTGATAAGAATATTTTTTTAAACATATTTTTAAATAAACTTTAAACTTCTAATAAAATGCTCTAAATGGTCGTGACATTCTTCTACTTGAGAAGAAAGTATTGATTCTACATAGTAAACTGCTCTTTTACGAGCATCTAAAAAACTTACCATAACGTATTCTATTTTCCCATCGAAATCTTCAAATTCTTCATAGATAGTAGGGGTAAGAACTATTTTCATAACTTCAATATCTCCCACATTAAAAACTTCGCAGTGTGGA
>JAAZMU010000106.1 GCA_012798645.1 Patescibacteria group bacterium
TAACTGCTATTTTTGTAAAAAAAACATTAAAGAAATTGAATTTAAGGATACAGCGATCCTTTCAAATTATATTTCAAAATCACAAAAAATTAAAAGTCAAAAAAGAACAAAGCTTTGTTCTAAACATCAAAGACAAGTTGCACTTGCAATTAAAAGAGCAAGGTTTTTAGGACTTCTCGCCTATATCCCAGAGTAGCCTATTTCTTGCTTTCTTCCTTTACTTTTTGAATAACCTCTTTTTTAATTTCAGTATATACTTTAGGATTTTCTTTAAGGAAGTTTTTAGCTTGTTCGCCACCATGTCCTAATTTCATATCCCCGTAGGAGAAGTGTGCTCCTGCTTTTTTAACTACTTCTTCTTTAGTGGCAAGGTTTAAAAGCTCTGATTCCTTTGAAATACCTTCTGCATAGTAAATATCAAATTCAGCGGTTTGAAAAGGGGCAGCTACTTTGTTTTTAACTACCTTTACTTTAATTCTCGAGCCAATAATGGAGTCTCCTTGTTTGATCTGTGCAACACGTCTTAATTCAAGTCTAACTGATGCGTAAAACTTTAAGGCAAGTCCTCCTGGGGTTGTTTCTGGATTTCCAAACATAATACCAATCTTCATTCTTGTTTGATTTAAAAAGACGACGATTGTGTTTGTTTTGGATATTATAGAAGAGAGTTTTCTTAAAGCTTGCGACATTAATCTTGCTTGAAGTCCAATTTGTTGATCTCCTACCTCTCCTGCAACTTCTGCTTTTGGAACAAGAGCAGCTACTGAATCAACTACAATAACATCAACATCTTCTGACCTAACAAGTTTTTCAACAATTTGAAGAGCTTGTTCTCCAGAGTCTGGTTGAGCAATTAAAAGATCATTTACCTTAACTCCTATTTTTCTTGCATAGTCGGGGTCTAAGGCATGCTCAGCATCAATAAAGGCGACTACACCGCCTTTTTTTTGTGCTTCAGCGATAATACTTAAGGACAAAGTTGTTTTTCCTGTGCTCTCTCCCCCATATATTTCAATGATTCTTCCTCTTGGCACTCCCATTACTCCTAAAGCTAAATCTGTGGTAAGGGAACCAGTTGAAATAACATCAACATCAACTTTCCTGACATCACTTAACTTCATAATTGCTCCTTCCCCAAAGTTATCTTTAATATCTTGAATAGTATCTTCAAGGTTTACTTTTTCTGTTTTGGTTTTTTTTGCCATAGTGTAATTATATAGGGGATGGGGTTTAAAAGCAAGGGGCATGCTCAAGTAAAGGCTTGTTTTAATTCCTCTCTTAAGAAATAGTAATCCCTTGTTTTCTTAAGGTAGGCTTTAGCTGTGTCTAAGACTTCTTTTTTGCTTCTTCCCCAAACCTTTTTCATCATCTTTGAGAATGTCTTTCTTTTATGCAAGATATAGTTTTCATAGGTGATATAGCCTAGAAAGCTAATCCCTGCTGAGATAGGGTAAACATTTGTTGCTTTTTCATTTAAATCTAAATCTAGTTTTCCTTTTAAAAAGTACTCTATATTCTCTTTAGCTTCCAAAACCTCTTTTTTTGTTTTTAAAACAAGAACAAAGTCATCCATATACCTAAAATAGCAGTCTGCTTTTAAGGTACGTTTAACAAACTGGTCTAGTTCGTTTAAATAGACATTAGCAAACAACTGCGAGGTTAGATTTCCTATAGGAATTCCATCTTCATTACTTAAAAGGATCTTTTTAATTAAATGAAGTACTTGCTTGTCTTTTATCTTTTTTGAGATTAGAGAGAATAAAAAAGAGCGATTAACACTCTTAAAATATTGGGACACATCTGCTTTTAAAAAGTAATCATCTTTTCTGCCTTTTAATTTTCTTCTTAAATCATCTGTTGCCAGATGATTACCTTTTCCCTTAATGCAGGCGTATGAATTGTGATAGAATGTCCTAACAAACGTATCATAAATTAAATTATACAAGGCGTGATGCACTATTCTATCCCTTACTTGTGGTGCTTTGATTTCCCTTTTCTTTGAGTCTTCAACCACAAATACCCTATACTTTCCATGCTCATATGTTTCCTTTTCAAGCTCGTCTTTTAATTGAAAGAGGTTTTCTTCTAAAAAAAAAAGAGAGCTCTAAAACTTCCTTTTTGTATCTCTTGTTCTTTCTTACCTTTAAATAGGCTTTGTTTAAGTTCTTAAGCGTATGAATTTCATTATAAAAATTGCCTTTTCTTTTCATAGTTTTTTTAACTTAACTCTTATCTTAATTACTTTAAAAGGGCTAATTAATGCATTTAGGATGTTCGGAGCAAAACTCCTACTAAAACCAAATGCAAGTACAGCCCTAAATTCTTCCTTTCGATTATTTTGATCAGGAATAATCTACTCAAAAAGGACTAAAGTCAGTAATCTTTTTACTTTTCTTTTAGAAAAGTTTATAGCACCGTTAATAACCCATGAGCTATTAAGTCTCGCTAAAAAAACCACCGGGCGCACCGGAAACCAATGTTCGTGTTCGAGTTCGAAGGCGAGTTGTTCAAATTCAAAGCGAACACCCCAGCATTCGCGCCATTGTTCCAGTTCCCGCCACGTATGAAGGCGTAGCGTTCCAACACTTGTGCGACTTTACCCCTTTAAAAAAGATTAGTCTTTTTCGTTGAAATAGAATTTTCTGTATCCGCCTGTTATCTTTCCTACTTCAATTACTTTTTTTTGAAGGTATTCATATTTTTTAAATGAAATGAACTTTAAATCTTTGGCTAACCTGATAAACATTTTAACCTTTTGTATTTCAGTGTCCATTCTTCTAAACTGAGATACAGTTGCTTTCTTTTCTATGTTAATAGTAGTAGCAATGCTTAGGAGTGTGATTAAAGATTCTTGCAACCTTCCTCCTAACATTATTCTTTGTCTTTTAGGAAAGGTTTTTGTTATTACAGGATATACGTCTAGTATTAGATCGTATATTTTTTGATGTAAAATTAAACTTACGTGTTCTCTGTCTTTTTTCTTTCCGTTAGGTTCTTCCATTTTATTTTTATTTTATATTTATTATTATAATTAGTCAACTGTTGTTTTTTTTGAAACGCGCTCGCTTCCTTGCGAGGAAGCTCGCTAGACCCTTTTGGCCCGATTGACCGTAAGCAATCGGGCCGAGTCAGGCTGTCAGGATTAAAAGATTACCGGGCACACCGGAAACCAATGTTGACGTTCGAGTACGAAGGCGAGAGGTCCAAAGACAAAGCGAACACCCCAGCATTCGCGCCATTGTTCCAGTTCCCGCCACGTATGAAGGCGTAGCGTTCCAACACTTGTGCGACTTTACCCCTTTAAAAAAGATTAGTCTTTTTCGTTGAAA
>JAAZMU010000107.1 GCA_012798645.1 Patescibacteria group bacterium
AATTATTATTATACCTTACTTAAAAAAAAGTGCAACAGTGATTATTTCTTAATGGGCATTACAACATAGATGTAGTCTTTAAGGTCTTCGGCTTTGATAACGCCTGCGCCTGATGCTCCTTGAAGTTCAAAAATGACATTCTTGGTTTTAACGCGGTTTAGTCCGTCTAGGATGAATTTGTAGTTAAAAGAGATTTGAACAGGTTCTCCCTCTATTTTAGCTTCTAGGGTGGAGCTGTTTTCTCCTAATTCAAAGTCTTCGCTTAATATTTCAAGAGTATTGTTTTCAATCTTAAGTCTAGCTTCATTGATTTTGCCTGCGAAAAGTCCTGCAAGCTTGATTTGTTTGGCAAAGGCGTCCTTGTCTAGAATAAGTCTTGTTTTGTAGCCACTTGGAATGATTTCTTTATAGGCGGGGTAGGTGCCTTCAATTTGTCTTGAGGTGAGATTGATTTCAGGGTGGTCAACTTCGTTTAAAGTAGTTTCAAAAAGGATTTGGGATTCACCATAATAGATTTTAACTTGTGTTTGGTTTTCTTGCAAGGCGTTAATGAGTTCTTTCGTGGTTTTTTGAGAGAGAATAAACTTGATGTCTTCTTTAAAGGAGTTTTTGTAATCATCAGAGATTAAGGTTCTTTCAATAAGTCTGAAGCTATCTGTGGCGACTAGGTTGACTTCGTTTTTTTTGAAGACAAAGTAGATGCCTGATATTTCTGGCCTTATTTGAGATAAACTGGCAATGTCCACGACATCGATTAAACAGTTTTTTAAGGCTTCGGCGTTTACTTCAATAAAGTCTTCTTTAGAAAATTCAGGGATAACAGGAAAGTCATCAGAAGTGTATCCTTTTATTTGTGTTTTAAAGGTTTTGGTTTTAATGAACAATGTGTCGTTTTTAGATTCAATCTCTATTTTATCGTCAGAGATGTTATTCACTACTTGGGAAAGTATTTTTCCTGGAACAGTGATTTTGCCTTCCTCTTCTGTTTTAGAAAGTCCCCACCATTTAATGCCGGTTTCAAGGTCAGTGGAGGAGATTTTAAGAAAGTTTCCCTGAGCTTCTATTAAAACATTGTTTAAGATGGGCAAAGTGAGGTTTTTACCAGCTAGCCTTTCTGTAAAGTTGATTCCTTTTTTTAATTCTTGAGTTAAAATTGTGATTTTCATATTATTTTATTTATTTAATTATTACTGTATATTCTTTGAAGTATCATTTCTACTTCTTGGCTAAAGTTTTGGTTTTGCTCGTATTCTTTTTCAATGAGTGCGTAAGAATGCATTACGGTTGTATGGTCTTTATTCCCGAGTTTTCTTCCTATGGCTGAGTAGGAAAGCTTTAATTCTTTTTTAAGCAAGTACATTGATAATTGTCTTGGTCTTGAATACTCTTTTTTTCTTGAGTGAATAAAGAGTTCTTTGTTTTCTATTTCATAGAAGTCTAGAATGGTATCTATTATTTTCTCAGGGGTGGTGATCTTTGTTTTAATACTGATTAGGCTTTTTAATTGTTTTTTAATGTCGTTTAGGGTGGAAGGTCTTTTATTGATTTTCTCTACAAGAATGATTTTGTTTAGAGCGCCTTCAAGTTCTCTTACGTTTTTTTGAATGTTAGAGGCAATGTATTCTAAAGCCTCAAAGGAAATGGAAAAGTTCTTTTCTTCTGCTTTTTGTTTTAGAATGGCAATTCTTGTTTCAAGGTCAGGCATTTGTACGTCTGCAAGCATTCCTCCCTCAAAACGAGAGCGTAATCTGTCTGCTAAGGTTTCAATGGAGCCTGGGTGTTTGTCTGAGGTTAAAATGATTTGTTTGTTTTCTTGGTAAAGTGCATTGAAAATGTGAAAGAACTCTTCTTGGGTTTTTGTTTTCCTTGATATGAATTGAATGTCATCAATAATTAAAACATCGATTGTTTTGAATTCTTTTTTAAGGTCTTCTACTTTGTTTTCTCTGATGCTATTAACTACATCTGTGACAAGTCTTTCAGTGGGGATATATCTAATTTTTTTTGAGGGGTGTTTTTTTCTTATTCTATTCCCTATCCCTTGG
>JAAZMU010000108.1 GCA_012798645.1 Patescibacteria group bacterium
AGGTCTTTTAGTTTTAAGAGCTCAACAAGACATTTTAAAAGGGTTTGATTTAAAGCAGATAATTGATAATTTTAATAAAAGAGTTAAGCAAACATTTGTGTTTTTTATGTATGATGACCCAAAATGGCTTAAAGCAGGGGGAAGGTATCCTAAAATAGTGCAGATTGGGCTTCAGAAGATAAAAGATTTTAATATGGGGATTGTAATGAGAGAAAAACAAGGAGTGATTAAGCCGGTGGCTTTTAAAAGGAACATTCAAAATATTGTTGACCCTTTGTTTGAGGAGTTTAAAAAGTTTGTAGGAGATAAAAAAACAAATGTGGTGATTACACATGGAGACAATAAAGGGATTGCAGAAAAATTAAGACAAAAGCTAAAAGAACTTGAAAATATTAAGATTCTATATACAGAGCTTTTGGATACTGCTTTAGGAGCTCATATTGGTCCTGATGCATTAATATTAAGTTTTGATTATGAATAAAATTAAAATAATAACAGACGAATCAGCGATACTTCCTAAATCTATATTTGAGAAATATGATGTAGGATTAGTTCCGCTTAAGATAATATGGGGAGAGGAAGAAATAAGGGATGACTTATTTCAAAAAATGAGAAGTACATTAAGTGATACAGCGCCTAAAACATCTCAGCCATCAGTAGGTGATTTTAAAAAAGCGTATGAAGAAGCATTTAAAGAACATAATGAGATAATATGCTTGACTTTAAGTTCAGCACTTTCAGGCACCTATAACTCAGCTTTGCAGGCAATTAAGTTCTTGCCTAAAGAAAAGCAGGACAAGGTAGCTCTTATTGATACATTTACCGTTGATTCAGCACACGGGTTAATTCTATTAAAGGTGTGTGAATTAAGAGAAGCTGGGTTTAATGTAAAAGAGATTGTTTCAAAGATTGAAGAATTTAAAGAGAATTTAGATGCACTTGGTTTTGCAGGTGACCCTAAATGGCTTGAGAAAAATGGAAGATTGAGCAAGGCAGGGGCAAACATTATTAGGCAAGTTTCAAAGTTTGGAGTGAGACCTCTTTTAACCATTAAGGAGGGGAAAGTGGCAGTGACTTCAATTAAATTAAAGGCAAAGGATAAAACAGAGGCAATTTTAAGAGAATTAAAGGAAAGAATTGGTGACAAAGAGGCTGTGGTAGTAATTACACATGGAGATGCGCTTAAAACAGCACTTGTATTAAAAGAAAAGTTAGGTCCAAACATGGAAGTCTTGTTTATAGAGGAGATTACTCCTGTGATTGGATGCCATCTTGGTCCAGATGGTATAATATGTTCATACTTTTTAAAAGAAAATGATGTACTATAATTTTATCATAATAGCATTACTTTCCTATTTAATCGGGTCTTTTTCAACAGCCTTTGTGTTTAATAGGGCTTTTAATAAAATAGATCCAAGGGAAACAGGTTCTAAAAATCTAGGAGCGTTAAATACGCTTAGAATAACAAGTAAGAAAAGCGGGAAGGTGGTAGGAATAATTGCATTTTTAATTGTTTTTTTAGTAGATGCGTTTAAAGGAGCTTTTTGTGTTTGGTTTGCAATGCAGATAATGCCTGCTAACATTGTATTAGCTTCAGTAGTG
>JAAZMU010000022.1 GCA_012798645.1 Patescibacteria group bacterium
CCTTATAAACTTATCTGATTCTTGAACCAAATTAAAAGTAAAAACAGCAATTAAAAATACTATGAAATCATCCAACATATAAAATATATCATAGACTATAAGATAAAAATAGTGCATTGCAGGAGTTAAATCATAAGAAGTTAGAATCTTAGTAAAAGCAACAGGAAGACCAAATGAACAGACAAGTTCAATTGTATTAATTCCTGCAGCAATAAATATTACCGCTCCTATGGTTAAAAACATTGACTTTTGAGAACTTAATACATTTCTTGCTTTTTCCATTAACTTTTTTTGATTATAGGAAAACCAATTACTTTTCTTCGCATCAACCTCACATAATTTACAGACAACTCCATCAAAGAACTCCTTTAGCACACAAACACCCATAATAATCATCAATATCCCAACTGCATAAGTTATAATATCTAAATGAGGAAGTACTAAAAAAATATTCAGCCAGGCTGCCATAAATAAAAAATAAACTATGCCAGACACTAAAATAAAAGTGCCTCCAAGCAAAATCAATTTTCTTCTATCCCCAATACCAATTAAAACTGATAAAAGAAAAGCCAAAGCTGCCATTGCACAAGCATTAAATCCATCTAAAATCCCAAAAACTGCAGAAAAAAACAAAGGGGACTTATTTTCTATACTTATTTCCCCAACAATAGGCAATACTATTTCCTTTTTGAGTTCCTCAACTTCCTCCAAAGAAGAACCATTTATGAAAGCCCTAATAGATACATCCGTAGAATTTTTCTTAAATCCAATAAAATACTTCTCCCCCACAAACATAATAGGGACATAACCCCTATCAAGCTCATCCACATTGTAATTCAAATAATGTTCTTCTAAAAGTTCAACACTCTCTAATTCAGAAACATCATACCTACTAATACGAACATTTTTATTCTCTAAAGCTAAATTATCCAAAAATTTGCTTGCTTCCCCACAATGAGCACATGTCTTTGCATAAAAAAAATCAATCTTTAATTCATTCTCTGCATTTGCAAAACTTACAAAAGCAAACAACCCTATAAATATTAAGAAAAATTTTTTGATCATTTAATTTCTAAAAGCTCAACTTCAAAAATCAAATTAGCCTTTTCTGGAATAATTGGAGGACTACCTCTTTCTCCATAAGCTAGCGTATAAGGAATAAAGATTCTTCTTATCTCTCCAACTTGCATCTCTAGCATACCTTGCTCCCAGCCCTCAATTACACTATGATTTCCAAGCACAAACTCAAAAGGGTCTTCCCTACTTGCATCAAACTCTTCTCCATTTTCAAAAGTTCCTACATAATCCACTACTAGTGTATCTCCTTTTTTGGAAAAATCTCCTTCGCCTTCTTTTAGAATTTCTATTTCAATATTTGGCATTTCTTCTAAAACTTCAATGTTTTGCGGTTCTTTCTTAGAAACTAAATAAACAACCAAAAACATCGCCGTAATAAATATAATTATTTTTATAAAAATACTTTTACTCATAACAATAATACCTTATCTTAATTTGAAAGTTTTGTAAACTTTTTCAAACACAGGTTTTGTATTTTCAAAAGTTGTCTCATATGTTTTTAAACTAACTACAAAATACATATCATTTAACCCCTTAATCAAAGCCGTGCCTACTATAAAATTATCCTCATCTTGTAAAATTCTTGTATAAAAAACATAAAATCGTCCCTCCCTTTTTTCCTCTAAAATTTCTGTGCTTTCTGAAGAAGATTCTATTTGTGCTTTGATATAATCAACATACTGAGAATCAGACCTGCCCTTTAACTCCTCTTTCATAAAAAATATATAATCATCTCCTTTTAAAAATGTAAGCACGCCTGTTTCATAAGTTTTCTCCCAATCCTGAGGAGCTTCAAAAGAATATCCTTGTTCAATAAAACGTTCATTTTTACATATAAAAAAACAAGTACTTAGAAAAATAACAACACCTAATAATACAATTTTCTTTTTCATAATTTATAAATCCCTGAAACTTTATCTGCTATAATTAATTCCTTAATATTTTTAATCTCTTTCTTAGCCACTCTTTCTCCCTCTTTAATAGCATCCTCGATTTCCCCTTTTATCACTTTATGAATTCCTAAAAATCCATACCCCTCAAATTCTGGGTCAAGTAAAATATCTGCCTCGCTTAATTCATACTCTGAAAGGTTATGCTGTAAAATAGTAAATGCTCTTTCAATAATAGAATAAACATTTTTCCTATTAAAATCAAACCTATCCTCTATTCTAACTCCAATTGTAATATCAGCTCCCATTTCTTTTAATGCCCTAATGGGTACAGGCGATGACAATCCTCCATCAGCAAGCTCTTTATTCTTATATCTAACAAGCTCAAGCACAAAAGGAACTGCTATACTCGCCCTTAAAGCAAAGGCAACACTTCCTTTTTTAATTCTTACTTCCTTACCACTAATATAGTCCGTAGCAATAATACAGACAGGAATTTTCAAATCCTTAAATGTTTTACCTTGAAAAATATCATCAAAAAAATTAAATACCTTTTCCCCCTTAAAAATTCCGCCTCTAAATGAAAAATCAATCAAAGACCTTACTTTGTGAAAATCAGTTAATATTCTTTCCACTTTTTTAATATTCCCATATAAAGAATAAAGTGAAGCAACAATAGCTCCCGAAGAAGCCCCAGACATATAATCAATAGGAATTCTATTTTTTTCTAAAACTTTTAAGACTCCTAAATGCGCATATCCTTTTGCTCCGCCAGAGCCTAAAGCTATACCAATTTTCTTTTTCATTACTATTAAATTATATCAAAATATACTTTTACCTGCAACAAAACCAGTTGTAAAACACATTTGAAGATTAAATCCTCCTGTCTCTCCATTTAAATCAATAACTTCACCTGCAAAGTATAAATTTTCCATAATCTTAGATTGCATGGTTTTTGAATCTATTTCTTTTAAAGAAACCCCTCCTTTTGTTACCATTGCCTTTTCAAAACCTAAAACAGTAACAACATTAAACTCTATTTTCTTTAAATTCTTAATAAGTTTTCTTCTCTCTTCTTTCTTTATATTCCTAGAGATCTGATCTTTGTTAATTCCTGAAAAATTTAAAACAATATCAAGCAACTTAGATGACACAAGACCGCTTAATATATTTTTAATTGTTTTTTTTGAATCCTTTTCAAATAAAGAAAGCAAGTCCTTATTTAAATCGTCAATGCTTTTGTCTGGAAAAAGATCTATAAAAATTTTATCTCTTGGTTTTATTCTCTCACTTAAATTCAAGATAAGAGGACCACTTAAACCAAAATGAGTAAATAAAACATCTCCTTTAATAGACTTATTTTTGTTCAAGGAAACTCCAACTTTTCTCAAACTTAGTCCCTTTAAAATACTCACCCATTTTTCCTTTGTTTGTACAGGAGACAATGCTGGCTTTAATTCAGTTATGGTATGTCCTATACTTTTAGGCAACTCGTAACCATAAGCTTTCCCACCAGTTGCAATTAAAAAGTTATCCGCAAAAATCTCTTTTTTATCCCTTAAAACTACTTTTTCAATCTTTCCATCTTTAAACTGGAAGTTAGCTGTTTCCACCCCGAGCAAAACCTTAACTTTATTTTCTTTTAATTTTTTTTTAAAAAAATCTAAAACATCGCGCGCTTTTTCTGATTTTGGAAAAACCCTTCCATCAAGCTCAACTTTCAAAGGTAATTCTTTGAAAAACTCCATAGTCTCTTTCACCCCAAAAACAGATAAAGGAGATAATAGAAAGTCCCCCTGTTTTTGAAATTTTGAAACAAAATCTTTATTGCTTAAATTAGTATGCGTTAAATTACATTTTCCTCCACCCGTTAAAAGAAGTTTAGCGCCAAGACTTTTGTTTTTTTCAAGCAAAACAACCCTTTTCCCTTTAAGCGAAGCAGATATAGCAGCCATCATTCCAGCTGGACCGCCACCAATAACACATAAATTATATTTTGATTTCAATGACATCACCATCTTCTACAATATAATCTTTACCTTCTGTTCTTATGAGCCCTTTAGCTCTTGCATTTAAAAAAGTTCCAGCATCATACAATTTTTTCCAATTTATCACTTCTGCTTTAATAAACTTTTCCTTAAAATCAGTATGTATAACTCCTCCTGCATCTCTTGCAGTCCCTCCTTTTTTTAAAGTCCAAGCTCTTGTTTCATCTTCTCCTGTAGTTAAAAATGTAATTAAATTTAATGCAGAATAACATCTCTTAATTAATACATCTAATTTTGATTCTGAAAGTCCAAGCTCTTTCCGTTCTTCCTCACTTAATCCCTCAGCAGAGAGTTCTTCTTTAATATTAATAAAAAAATAATCTAAATCATCTCTTTTAAATTTATCATCCTCATCACCATTTAAAAGATATATTCTTTTCTTTAAAGTTAGTAACTGATATGGCTTTAAAAGTTCTAATTCTTCTTTAGAAAAATTCTCTTCGCTCAAAACCTTACCTTGCTCAAGTAGTGTTTTCGCTTTACTTAGGTCATCCTTACTTTTTGAAACTGTAGCAAGATCTTTTAATATCATTTCTATATCTAATATTTCCTTATCCTTCCAAGGATCTATTTTTCCCCTTACATTGACTACATTCTCATCTTTAAAGCATCTTAAAACATAAAGAATCACATCAACTTCCCTTATATTCGCTAAAAATTGATTACCTAAGCCCTCCCCTTTATTAGCTCCCTCTACAAGCCCTGCAATATCAACAAATTCTATTGTTGTATATATCTTTCTTTTAGAATTCATAAGGTTTGCAAGCATAGAAACTCTCTCATCAAACACCTTAACCACTCCAATATTAGGCTCTATTGTACAAAAAGGATAATTAGCACAATCAACTTGCTTTTTTGTAAGTGCTTTAAATAAGGTAGATTTTCCAACATTAGGAAGTCCTACAATACCTACTCGTAATGCCATAATTTTTATCTATTATCCCCATCTCCATGAACTTTGTTCCGCTCTACCCTTGAAAAGAGTTTTTCAATATTTCCTTGAGCTATTTCTTCAAGCTTAATATCTAATTCATATGCTAGATTAGCAATATACCAAAGTACATCGCCTAACTCTTTTTTAATCTCCTCTTTTTTTTCTCTGCTCACTATCCCATTCTCATCTCTAATTATCTTCTTAACCTTTTCAGCTACTTCCCCTGCCTCCCCAACAAGTCCCAATGTTGGGTATATATAATTGCTATCTTTTCCAGGATAAATAGCAGTTCTTCTTGCTTTTTCTTGATATTCATTAAAATTCATATTTATTTAATTTTAAAATAATGTAATTTACCAACCTTTAAAATAAAATTCTTTTGGGGCTTGAAATTAATATCAAAAATCTTTTTTCCATCCACTGAAACAGCCCCATTTTTAAATAATTCTCTTATCTCACTTTTTGACCTCTTTAAAAGTCTATGTATTAATTCTAATAAAGTTTCGCCTTGCATCATCTCAACCTCTACAAAATCTATATCCTCTAATTTTCTTTTTTGAAACTTGTTCTCAAAATCCTTTTGTGCTTTTTCTGCATCCGTTTTTGAATAATATTGCTCAACTATATTAAAAGCTATTCTCTTTTTAATGTTTAAAGGATTATTTTGTTTTTTAATTTCTTTTTTTTCTTCTTCGTTAAAACTCGTTGCTAATTCAAAATATTCATCAATAAGTGAATCTGGAATAGACATTATTTTACCATACATATTATGTGGTAAATCTGTTAATCCAACATAATTCTTAAGCGATTTACTCATTTTATTCTTCCCATCAGTCCCTTTTAAAAGTGGCGTGCATATAATCGTCTGAGGAGCTTTTCCATATTTCTCCTGTAAATATCTACCTATTAAAAGATTAAATAATTGATCTTGTCCTCCTATTTCAATATCTGCATCTACTTTAATTGAATCATATCCTTGGATTAAAGGATATACTATTTCATGCATTGAAATTGGATTCCCTTTTTCAAGTCTACCTTTAAAATCATTCCTCTCTAATATCTGTTGAACCGTGTAATTAGAAAGCAAAGAAATAAACTCATCTAACTTTAATTCATTAAACCATTCAGAGTTCCTTTTAATTTCAATTTTAGAAACATCTAAAATCTTACCAAGCTGACTTATATATGTTTTTGCATTCTTCTCAATCTCTTCTTTTGATAAAATAGGTCTTGTTTTATCTTTTCCTGATGGGTCTCCAATTCTTGCAGTAAAGTCACCTATAATTATAATTATTTTATGCCCTAAATCTTGCAATTCTTTCATTTTCTTAATTGCAATAGCGTGTCCCAAATGTAAATCAGGTGAAGTTGGGTCAAACCCCATTTTAACATTTAAAACTTTTGTACTCTCAAGCTTCTTTAAAAACTCTCCTTCTGGTAAACTTATTTCAATATTTTTTAATATTTTATTCATGTTATTATTTTCAAAAGCTTTTCCATCCTCCTTATATCCGCCAAAAGCCTAGATCTCTCTTTATTAAATAAAACAAGATTGCATACAAACTTGCCACCATTCTTTGCAAATTTACACATTTGTCCAATTTTTCGATTTACTTTTATTTTATGAAAGGATTCTAATTCTTGTACTTTCCTAACCCCTCTTAATGCTTTTAATCTCCCTTCTTTCTTAGCATAAAAAAGAAAAACTGCTGTATGTCCCTTAAGCTTTCTAGGAATAATCGGTCTTTGAGGAATCCTAACTAAAATATCATTTAAAGTATGATTTATTCCATAGGATAATTCATACATTGTATGTCTATACCCTCCCACTCTCGGTCCAATTTCAATTATCTTCCACTCATCCTCAATCCTCATTAACTCCACGTGAGCAGTGACACTTCTAAGCCCTAAAGCATGTATTCCTTTTTTTGCTACTTCTTTAGCTTTTGTTTCCGAATTTTTAGCCACTCTAGCAGGCAACATTCTTTGATACCCAAAAAAGTCATCAAACCCTATTTGCTTTCCAGTTTTTATTCTAACAAGTGGACAAAAATAGATCTTACCTTTTGATGTAACATAACCGTCTATTGAAAACATATCTCCTTCCATAAATTGTTCAACCAAAAGCTCTGGTTCTTTCTTTCTATCATTTTCCTTATATATCTTTTCAATCTTCTTAAAAGAATCTTCCAAAGTTTTCTCAAGCTCTTCTTCATAATAACAAACACTAATAAGAAGAGAAGAAACTAACCCAGAAGGCTTTACAACTAAAGGAAATCCTATTTTTTCTTTTATCTTTTGTATTGTTCCTTTAGATTTATCCTTTAAGACAAAAAACTTAGGAGTTATTTTCTTATCATAAGTACTAAATCTTTTTCTCATCATTGTTTTTTGGCTAGCCCAATCTAAAGATTCAGATGTTGGTGTTTTTAAATAAGGAACATTTGGAACTAACTTTGCAAAGGATTCAATATTTACTTCGCTTCTACTTGTAACTGCAAGTATTTCATTTTTATAGGGAAGTAAAGTTTTTTGTATTTTAATAGGGTCGCTAAAATCACAAGATAAATAAATAACATCCTCTGGATAATTTGGCTCTACTTGCACCCTTCTTGTGTCACGAATAACCGCCAACCTAAAATTTTTCTTTACCTTCTTTCCATAATTAATAAGATCCTCTTTAAGGATTTCTACATCATCAGGTATTGCATTTACAAAAAAAATAATATCTGGCTCTTTTTTAATTAATGTCATATTTATATTTTATGCTTCTAATATCTTAAAATATACTAGATTAAAAAATAAATACAAGCCCTAGTGTTGAATTTTTTGAAATTTAAAGATATATTAAAAATATGAAATTATATATTTTAGCATTTGACCACAGATCTTCATTTGAAAAAATCTTAAAAAAACCAGACAAAATCAGAGAAGCAAAGAAACTAATTTTCAAAGCTTTTTCAAACATATACAAAGAGTATAAACATAAAGAAAATCTTGCAATTTTAATCGACGAAGAATATGGGGATGAGATAATAAAAATTGCTAAAGAAAAAAATATAACATTTTGTCTGCCCATTGAAAAAAGCGGACAAGAAATTCTAAAATTAGCATATAAGGATTTAAACGAGATTAATAAAATAAGACCAGATTATATTAAACTCCTTATAAGATACAACCCTTTAAATATAGAGGTAAACAAAAAACAAATCTCAGTGCTTAAAAAAGTTAATGACTTTTGCTTAAAAAACAACTATAAAATACTTTTAGAGCTTCTGGTTCCCCAAGCAAAAGAAGACCTTCTTCTTGAAAAAGACTTTGACAAACATATAAGATTAGATCGAACCTGCCAAGCAATAAACGAAATTCAAGAATACATTAAAGTACACATATGGAAACTAGAAGGATTTACCAAAAAAGGTTGGTATGAAATTTCAAAATTAACTGATTCAAAAATAATATTTCTAGGGAGAGGAGAATCAAAGGCAATAGTAAAAAAATGGCTCTTAAACTCTAAAAACATAGAAAACATAATTGGCTTTGCTATAGGTCGAACAATCTTTTTAGAGTCACTCGAAAAATATTCTAAAAACTTAATTACAAAAGAACAAGCAATTCAAGAAATTGAGAACAACTACAAATACTTTATTAATCTTGCGGATAAATAATTATCTCTCCCTTTTCAATTTCAGTTTTCAAATCATCTGACGAAATGGATGCAAGCCATCTAAAAAGTTCTGCGGAATCTTTAACAAAAAATGGTTGCGCTTTTTCTTCTTCAGTTAAAAACAAAGTATAAACTTCTTTTCCGTTTTTAAATTCAAGTCCTACCATAAGACCTTGCTGTGTTTCTTTTGAAAAATATTGATCAAATATAAAATTTCCTAAGGAATAAAATATTAATTTATTCTCATACTTTTCAATATTTTGAATAACATGAGCATGTCCTCCTATAATCAAATCTGCCCCTGCGTCAATCATTTTATGCGCAAGCTCTGTCTGAGACAAAGAAGCATTGTGAACATATTCATCTCCCCAATGCACAAGCATAATTAAAAACTTATCCTTACTTAATTTTTCAATATTAGAAACAATTTCATCGTCCGAACAATTAAAAACAAAAGTTTTGTTCACCGCATAAAAAATAATGTCATCCTTTATAATAATATCATCAAGTGAACACCCATCAGGCTCCCCCACATAATCAAGATTATTCTCTTTTAAAAACTTTCTTGTCTCCAAAAGTCCACTATACCCTCTATTAGAAGTATGATTGTTTGCAAGCGAAAGAACTTGAAAATTATTATCCTTTAAAACTTTTGCCATTCTTTTATCAAAATTAAATGACATTGAATGAGTCGAAATAAAAGTCATATTGCTAACGATTGGACCTTCTAAATTTGAAACAAGCGTGTCAACTTTGGTTAAATAATCATTAATCTTCAAAAAGGGATAATTATAATCATCATTGTTTTTCATTAAAAGATTAACCCCTCTGTCAAACATCATATCCCCCACAAACAAAAACTTTTTATTATCATTTAAACTTCTCCCCTGGCTTTTAAAGTATAAATTAGAGTCAGAAAACTCATATTTATCCTTGCCACATTTTTCTGAAAAATAATAAACACCATATAAACATAATGGGCAATCTACTTTTAACTTATCCATATCTTTGATGTTATTTACAACATATTCATTAAAAAAATCATGCTCCACAAAATCAAATTGGGTAAATAAAATATGTTTTTTACAGCTCAGACTATCTAAAAAATTTTCTAAATCCTCTTTGCTTTCATTTATAATAACTGGAACAGTATTTCCTACTTTTAAAAAACTTAAATCTTTTTCAATTAAAAAATCTTGCTTTTTAAAATCATTTTTATTATGACAAACAAAATCTTTGTCTCCCTTTATCAATAAAACATTTAAATAATCATCCTCTGTTTTAAACTCTTCATTAAAAATCACACCCGAATAATCAAGCTCATTTTTAATTAAAAATTCATCACTTAATTTAAAAGCTACCAAAGAAAAAACTAACATAATAACTAATATTCTTTTAAACATACTTTTCCTCTTAATATTTCTATTTCATTTTCATTCTTAAAATTAACTAAAATAGAAGGTTCTTTTTTAGAAACCCCACCATCAATATAAAAATCTATTTCCTCTTTAAAATACTCTTTTGCCTCTTCTATAGTTGAAGCTGGTTTTTCGCCTTCCTTGTTTGCAGAGGTAGCAATAAGTGGTCCTGTTTCTTTAAGAATCTCTATTAACTCTTTTTTATCAGGCACTCTAAAAGCTATAGTATTTAAGCCTCTATGAATATGAGGAAACTTTTCACACGGAAGAATAACACTTACATTTCCAGGCCAAAATTCTTTTAAAATAGGAACTTGTGGTTTTATACCAAAAACATTTGAAAGGTCTGAAATAGAAGATATCAAAACTACCATAGGTTTTTTTAAATCTCGCCCCTTTATCTTATATATCCTCTCAACGATTTCTTTATCTAAGGCAAGCCCAACTATTCCATATATAGTATCTGTTAATACAACTCCTATTTTTCTATTAAGTAGAAATTCCTTCATAAATAAAAGCTTTTGCAGAAATAGTAGCAGGAATAGTTATGGCAAAAATCATAAAACCGATAAGATTAATTAATCCTAGAACTACTAAAAGCTGAAATAATTTAATATGTCTAAATTTTGCTAAAGAATTGCTTTTTGAAAAAGCCTCCCTTATACCTATGTCTTTTTCTCTTAAAATTATAAAAGGAACAAATTGAAACTTAACCATTACAATTATGCCTGGAATAATAAAAAACATTAATCCTAAAAAAACAAAAGCAAAATAAATTGTTATGGCCATTACAAATTTACTAAAAAGATACAATACATTTTTTTCATTTAATGCTATCTTATAAACACAAAACAAAGCAATATAAAAAATAATCAAAAATAATCCAAAAAAAATATTATCTAAAAAATGAGAAATACCAAAACAATATTTACTTAAAAACAATAAAGGAATA
>JAAZMU010000109.1 GCA_012798645.1 Patescibacteria group bacterium
GCCACCATCCTTGCATTATGTGAGTTATTGATAAAGGAAGTGGCTGCAATCGTCACGAGCCCCGCCAAGATCCCTATTATTACAATAACTACGAGTAGCTCTATTAAAGTAAAGGAACTATTCTTCTTTAGTATTTTGTTCATAGACTTATTTTTTAATTGTGCTTTTAATAATCGCAATTATTAAAAGCTTGGAATAAGGTGGTTTGTGTAGTTTATTCTTTAGGTGATAAATGATATAATCAAAGTATGAACAAGCAAGAGCTAATAGATTTTCTATTGCAGAATAATATTTTAAAGACAAAAAGCATTATCAATGCTTTTTTGGAAGTGGACAGAAAAGACTTTGTGCTTGAGGAGAATATTAGCGAAGCTTATAATGACTATCCATTAGATATTGGTTTTAATCAAACAATTTCGCAACCTTCTACAGTTGCATTTATGTTAGAGCTTTTACAACCTAGACAAGGGGAGAGAATATTAGATGTTGGTTCTGGTTCAGGATGGACGTCTGCGCTTTTAGGTCATATTGTAGGCAAGGAAGGTGAAGTGATTGGAGTGGAGATAATCAAAGATCTTGTTTTGTTTGGACGGGCAAATTTAGAAAAGTATGAAGACTTAAATGTTAAAATATATCAAGCAGGGGAAACACTTGGATTTAAAGAAAAAGCACCTTTTGACAAGATACTTGTTTCTGCGGGGGCTAAGGATATTCCTGAAGAATTAATTAAACAGTTGAAAGTTCAAGGAGTGATGGTGATACCAATCTTTGATTCTATTTTTAGGATTTATAAGAAGAGTAAGAGGCAACTTGAAAAGGAAAAGATTCCTGGATTTATGTTTGTGCCTTTGATTTACTAAGTGTATTGCCTTTTAATAAATACAGCAATTAAGGAAGAAACAAAAGAAATTTGAAGCATTGTTTTAATAGGGAAGTTTGTTTCTTGAATCACTTCTTCAAGTGATGCTTGCCCTAAGGGTGCAACTTGTTTTTCTTGCTTTTCTTCTTTTTTTTCTGGTTGAGTGTTTTTGATATTAGGGGCTTTAGGAGAACCTCCTTTTTCGATGCTTGTTTGCCAAGTGTTTTCTATTCTTTCTGCAGTTTGTTTTGTTTTATTGTCTCCTGCTGTCCATCCTTGGCTAAAGTCAGCTTCGTCAATTATAGTTTGATTGTTATCTTTTAAGGTAATTTTAACACCTGTGTTTTTAATGGCGCCTGTGTAGATAAGGTCTGCTTTAATGTTTGGCAGGGTGTCATCACTTGTTCTTTCTAAGATGTAAAAGTCGTTTGCTTTAATCATGCCTTTTAATTTAATCTCCTTTTCATCAATTAAAAGTGTATAGTTTTCAAGGGAGATGTCTTGACTTGTTTTGTTGAAAAGTTCAATCCATTCTTTGTTGGCACTTACTTCTGTTCCCATCCAAGCTATTTCATTGATTAAAACACTATTTGCTAGGGCGATATTGAAAGAAAAAAAGAGGGAAAAAAGTATTAAAACAATGGAGATTGGGTGTACTTTCATAGGTTTAAATGGGCATAGGCTTTTTTGGTGACTTTCCTCCCTTTAGGGGTTCTTTCGATTAGTCCGAGTTGCATAAGATAAGGTTCATAAATATCAAGAATAGCTCTTTCTTCTTCGTTTGTTGCTGAGGCTAGTGCTTGAAGTCCGACAGGTCCGCCCTTGAAGTTATTAATAATAGTTGATATAATTTTTCTATCCTCTTTTGAAAGTCCTAGTTCGTCAATTTCAAGAAAGGTTAATGATTTTTGGGTGATTTGATGTGTGATTATACCATCTCCTTTTACTTCAGCAAAATCACGAACTCTTTTAAGTAGTTTGTTTGCTGTTCTTGGTGTGAAGCGAGAACGTTTAGCTATCTCATGAACAGCTTTGTCTCCAATTTTAGTTTTAAGTATAGAGGCAGATCTTTTAACAATTTCTTCAATTTCTTTTTCAGTGTAAAAGTCTAATTGGAAAATGGCGCCAAACCTTGCTCTTAGAGGTGAGGTTAAAAGGTCAAGTCTTGTGGTTGCGCCAATTAGCGTAAAGGGTGGTAGCTTAAGGTCAATTGTCTTTGCCATGGGTCCTTTTCCTAGAATAAGGTTTAATTTAAAGTCTTCCATAGCAGAATAAAGGTATTCTTCAATCATATGGTTAATTCTATGAATTTCATCAATAAAAAGAATGTCGCCTGGGTTAAGGTTAGTTAGAACGGCAACAATATCTCCTGACTTTTCAATAATAGGGCCAGCAATCATTTTAATTTTTCTCTCTGTTTCATTTGCGATTAAGCTTGCTAGGGTTGTTTTACCTAATCCAGGAGGACCATAGAAAAGGAGGTGATCAGGTATTTCATTTCTTTTTTGAGCAGCACTTAAAATGATTTTTAAATTGTCTTTTATTTTTTCTTGACCAATGTAGGAGTTCCAAGTGGTTGGTCTTAATTCTGAGTCATCAGAATAAGGGTTGACATTTTCCATAAACTATGTTATATATTATTTAGAACTATTATTGAGGCGGGGGTAATTTTGGGGATATTCTTCAGTTAACGGGTACTCTGGTCTTGGCTAGACTATTCCTCGGGAATATCCTTAACTTTCAGCCAGTACGCTAGAAGACACCCCCTCCTCAGCAATGGTTCTAACCAGCTACTCTTTTAACTTCCTCTAAGGTGGTTTCTCTTTTAAGAACTTTGATTAATCCGTCTTGTTTAATGCTAGTCATTCCTTTTTGAATGGCTTTTTCTTTTAGGTCAACATATGTAGCAGAAATAGCAATAAAGTTTTTAATTTCATCGTCTAAAACAAGGGCTTCAAAGATACCAATTCTTCCTTTGTAGCCTGTGTTATTGCACTTATCACAACCTCTAGCTTTTGCTATTTTAGTTTTTTCTTTTAGATTTAAGAAAGGCAATTCTTGTTTTAAAAGTTCTAATTCTTCTTTGTTTGCATAAACTAATTCTCTACAATTTTTGCATACTTTTCTGATTAGTCTTTGGGCGATAATAATGTTTACGGCAGGAGCAATGTTTGTTATTACTTCTCCCAAGGCTTCAAGTCTTGCAATTGTTCCAACAGCATCATTAGTGTGCAGAGTTGATAAAACAAGGTGACCAGTTAAAGATGCTTGAATAGCAATTTGTGCGGTTTCAGTGTCCCTTATTTCACCAACAAGGATTGTGTCTGGGTCTTGTCTTACAATAGAGCGGAGTCCTGAGGCGAATGTATAGCCCCGCCTTTCATCAACTTGAGTTTGTGTGATTCCATCTAAGTGGTACTCAATTGGGTCTTCAATGGTAATAACTTTATTATTTGGTCTACTTATTTTTTTTAAGAAGGCATAGAGCGTGGTTGTTTTACCAGAGCCTGTAGGTCCTGTTACAATAATCATTCCGTTTGGTTTTTGAATTTCTTCACTAAATAGTTTTTCAAGGTCAGGTCTTAAGCCAAGTTCTTCTAAACTAATTAAGCTTTGTGGGTTTAATACTCTCATAACAATCGCTTCTCCATATTCAGAGGGGAGGGTAGAAACTCTAATTTCAATTTCAAGATTATGAAACTTAACTGAGAATCTTCCATCTTGAGGGCTTTTTTCAATGTTTAGCTTTAATCTGCTTAAGAGTTTTATTCTTGATAAAAGTTTTTTATAGAGGGCGTTGTCTATTTCAGCGATACTTGTTAGCATACCATCTATTCTTGCCCTTATAATAGTTTTGTATTGGGTTGGTTCGGTATGAATATCAGAACCTCTTAAAAGAATAGAGCCGACCATGATTATTTTAATTAAATAAGTAACATCTTTGTCAATGTTATCAGCAATACAGGTGCGTAAACTTTTTAAGTGTAGGATATTTTCCTTGAAAAAGTTATGCTCTTCTTTAGAAACTGTTATCTGTCCTACAATTTCCATATTATTTTAGAACATTTAGTAATTCTTTTTTAGTTAGATTTTCTTTTTTAAACATACCTCCTTTGTTTTTAACTTGAGCATTAAAGTGAGTTTTAATTTTGTTTAGGATTTCTTCCTCTTCAGCGTAAAAGATAGAGCTGTTTTGGTTGAAGATGAGTACAAGGTTTTTAATGGAAAAGTAATCTTTGATGATTTTTAGAATAAAAGGAATGCTTGCTTCGTCTAAATTAGATACTTCACTGATATAGGTGTTTTGGTTAAATTCCATTTTGTTTAAAACAAAGATTAAGTCTTGTATCTTTTTTTCATTGTTTCTTTCGCCTCCTTTTTCAATGAGCTTTTGGATAGTTCCTATTTCTCCTTCTTTAACGCCCATAAGTAAAAGCGTGGCAATGTTTTTATCAACAATGTCTTCAATATTATTAAAAAGTACTTTTGAAACAGAAGCGCCATTTTCTATTAAATTAACTTTTCCGAATCTTCTATTTAGGTGGCTGTTTGCGATATTAATAATAGTGGTTTTATTTATATCAAAAGAAGAGGATTCTAATTCTTTTAAAGTTTTAAATCCAATGGCGATCACTAGGTCACATTTTATATTTTCTTTAGGATTAATTATTTCGCAGAAAAGATCATCTAAAGAAATGTTTTTACTTTCTGGCGTTAGAAAAAGCTTAATGCTGTTTTCTGTTTTTTCATAAAAGACATCTGAAACAGGTTTTCTTACATTTAAGACAATTTGGGGAGAAGTTTCAAGATTAGGATTAATGGGGAGATTGTTATTAAGTTTAAAAAAGGTTTGCTTGTTTTGTTTTTTAGCAAGTAGAATAAGGACAAGAGCAGTGGTTAGAAAGTCTATATTTTCATAATCAGCAATAGCAATTCCAATAGTTTGTGATTTATTTAAATATTCAATCATTATATATAAATTAGTTTATTTCAGGGTAAAAGTCAAATAGGAAAATTGACAGAGACTTTAAAATTAATCAGAATAAAGATATGGAGCAGATTACAAAGTCAGAAAAAGAAACAAGAGAGCTTGTAGGAAAGATATTAGATATTTCTCCCTTTAAAGAGCATGCAACAGTGTTTGTGCTTGAGGGCGAACTTGGGTCTGGGAAAACAACTTTTGTAAAAGGGCTTGAAGAGATTTTAAAGATTAGAATTAAGAGTCCTACATTTAATATTATTAATAAATACAAGATTGATTTTAAAGGTTTTAAGTATTTATACCATATTGATTTTTATAGGGTGAGTGATGTTTTAGGTTTAGAGTTTGAAGAGATTTTAAAAAGTAAAGAAAATTTAATTTTTATTGAGTGGGGGTCTAATGTTTTAAAAGCTATACCTAGGTATGCAAAGTGGCTTTACTTTGAATACAAGGGTGAGGATAAAAGAAGAATTTATGAAAAGAATAATAATTATTGATAGTAATTCGGTTATTCATAGAGCATTTCATGCGCTTCCTCCTTTGGAGAATAAAAAAGGGGAGATTGTAAATGCAGTTTATGGATTTATTACATTTTTATTTAAAGCAATAAGGGAGTTAGACCCTGATTATGTTGCCTCTTGTTTTGATGTGTCAAAGCATACTTTTAGAAGCGAATTATTTAAAGCATATAAGGCAAAAAGAGAAAAAGCACCAGATGAACTATATGAGCAAATTCCAAAAGTAAAGGAAGTTTTGAAAGTATTTAACATCCCAGTGTTTGAAAAAAAAGGCTTTGAAGGGGATGATTTAATTGGAACAATTGCTAAAAAAGAAAATGGAAACTTAGAGAAAATAATTTTATCAGGAGATTTAGACAATCTTCAATTGATTGATGAAAATGTGAGAGTAGTTTTTCTAGGAAGAAAAGTAAGTGCATTAAATATATTTGATGTGAGAAAGGTAGAGGAGAAATATGGGATTTTGCCAGATCAAATAATAGATTTAAAGGCTTTAAAAGGAGATAGTGCGGATAATATTCCTGGGGTGGCAGGGATTGGAATAAAAACAGCAACAATACTTTTGAAAAAGTATGAGAACTTAGAGAATGTTTATAAGAACATTAATTTAATTAAAGGTAAAGTAAAGGAGAAGTTAGTCAAAGAAAAAGAAATGGCTTTTTTAAGTAAGGAACTTGCTACCATTAAAACAGATGTTTTGTTTGATTTTGACTTGGAGGAATGCAAGTGGGATGATTTTAATAAAGAAGAAGTAATTAAATTATTTGAAGAGCTTGGGTTTAAAAGTTTGATTCCTAAAATACCTGGAGAAAAGGATAATTTAAAGTTATTTTGATTAAAAATGGAGATATGGATATCCATATCTCCAAAAACAGACGAAAATGGAGATATGGGTTGACATATCTCCAAAAATGGACAATAATGGAGATATGAAAAACTTTAAAGCAGGTAAATACAAAAAACAATTTCAGAATAAGGAGTTTGAATATGAAAGTTTTTTGCCGTCTTTTATTAACAGAGACTTTGATTGGCAAGATAAGAAGATTAATATGCTACTTGAAAAGGCAACAAGACTCCTTGGGGAATTAAATGCATATTCTTATTTAATACCAGATGTTGATTTTTTTATTAAAATGAGTGTGGTTAGGGAGGCAACAAAATCAAGTATGATAGAGGGGACAAAAACTGGAATTGGTGAGGCAGTCTTGCCTAAGGAAGAAATCAATCCCGAGAAAAGAGATGATTGGGAAGAGGTGCAAAATTATATTGTTGCTTTGAATTATGCTATTGATGAGCTTGAGAGTTTGCCACTAAGCTTTAGATTAATAAAAAATATACATAAGAAATTATTGTCAGGGGTAAGAGGTCATTATAAGAACCCTGGTGAAATTAGGAAAAGTCAAAATTGGATTGGGGGTTCGTCTTTGACGGATGCTTTTTTTATTCCTCCTTTTTATACTGATTTGCCTGAGCTTTTAACAGATTTAGAGCGGTTTTGGCACAATAAGAATCTTAATACGCCTTTACTAATAAGGGTTGGAATAACGCATTATCAATTTGAAACGATTCATCCGTTTTTGGATGGAAATGGGAGAATAGGACGTCTTTTAATTGCTTTGCAGTTAATAGAAATGGGGATACTAACAAAGCCAACGTTATACTTGTCAGCTTTTTTTGAGAAAAACAGAAGCTCTTATTACGATGCTTTAGATATAGTAAGAAAGACGAGTAATTTTGAGCAATGGATAAAGTTTTTTTTAAACGGCGTGATATGTACAGCAGAAGATGCAATTAATGTATTTAAGAGTATAATTGATTTAAGGCAGAAATACGAACAAAAGATTTTGAGTTTAGGGGCTCGTGCAGAAAATGCTCAAAAGTTACTTTTGTATATGTTTTCTTATCCTGTAGTGAGTATAAAAATGGTTGAGTCAAAGTTAGATATTAGTAATAACAATGCAAGTCGTTTGATCAAGTCTCTTGTGGACTTAAACATACTTAAAGAAAAAACAGGCTACTCAAGAAATAGGTTTTATGCTTTAAATGATTATTTAAATTTATTTAATTAAAAATATGCCAGAACTACCAGAAGTACAAACAATAGTAGATGAGCTTAATTTAAAAGTTAAAGGAGAAACAATTATAGGGGTTTGGCCTCTTAATTTTAAAGAAGCTCAAAACAAGAAAATATTAAATATTAAAAGGCGAGCAAAGTACATTATATTTGAACTTTCAGAAGATACTATTATGCTCGTGCATCTTAAAATGACAGGACATTTTCTTTTGGGAAGATGGGAAATAAGGAACAATGTTCCTTATCCTCTTGTAGAAGGTCCGATTAAAGATGATAGTTATAATAAGTATGTGCGGGTGATCTTTTATTTAAAGAGTGGAAAAGAATTAGGTTTTTCAGATTTAAGGAAATTTGGAGAGATTGAATTTTATACAAAAGAGGAATTCAATAATTTAAAGAAAATTAAAAAGCTGGGGCCTGAACCGCTTGAAAA
>JAAZMU010000110.1 GCA_012798645.1 Patescibacteria group bacterium
GACCACTTTATCACTCCTGATTCTGAATTTGTTAAAAGCATTAACAAAGCCAAAGAAATTGCTAAATCAAACCACATTGTTACATTTGGCATTAAGCCAACCTCACCTGAAACAGGATATGGCTATATCAAAATTAAGCCAGACCAATTCAAAGTAGAAAAATTCACTGAAAAACCTAATCTAAAAACAGCTCAAGATTTTTTAAACAAAGGAAACTATTATTGGAACTCTGGTATCTTTCTTTTCCCAGTAAACTTAATTATGCAAGAATTTGAAAAATATGCTAAAGACCTACTTGAAAAAACAGAATCTATTTCCATAGACAAAGCCGTTATAGAAAAGTCAGACAAAATTGCTATGCTTCCCGCCACATTTAACTGGAGTGATGTAGGTTCCTGGAACTCCTTTTACAAAACCCAAGCAAAAGACAAAAACAATAACACTATTCTTGGAAACACTATCTTACACAACACAAAAGACTCTCTAATTTTAGGCAATAGTCGCCTTATTGCCTGCATTGGTCTTAAGAACATTACTGTTATTGAAACTGAAGATGCTGTTCTTGTTGCAAACAAAGATGACTCAGAAAAAGTTAAAAAAATTGTTGAAGACTTAGAAAAACAAAACAAAAGAGAAGCCTACGAAGGCGTTAGAACATTAAGACCTTGGGGTTCTTACGAGATTATAGGGGAAGGCAAAGATTATAAGGTTAAGAAAATCATTGTTGAGCCTAAAAAAAGACTAAGCCTTCAATCTCATAATCACAGATCCGAAAACTGGGTTGTTATACAAGGAAAAGCAAAAATTACATTAAATAATAATGAATATATTCTAAAAAAAGGAGAAGCCTTTTTTATCCCTAAAAAAGCAAGGCATAGACTTGAGAATATAGGGGATGTTCTTTTAAAAGTTATTGAGGTTCAAAACGGAGATTATCTAGGCGAAGATGACATCACTAGATACGAAGATGACTTTAACCGAAAATAAAAGAAAGTTCATTGGAGTAATGAACCTTCAAGGTCTCGAAAGGAAACCTCTCTTGGTTTCCCTCTTCTGCCAACAGGAACAAGATACGCCCCATTCCCATTAACTTCCCTGATTCGGCATCTAACCGTCTTATTAAACACCTCAGGAAAAACTCGATTACTAACTACAACCGTGCGTCCTTCCTCTTTTAGCTCTCTTAAACTCTCCCTCATTTTCAACTCACTAAAAATAATTCTAACAAAAATAAAGGGCTTAAGCAAGATTAAACCCTTTTTCTCCTAAAAATTAAAGATGGCAAAGAGCAAACAGCTCTTACCATTTTTTTAATTAAAAGAAATACCAGGAATAGTGAGAACACCATTCCAAGAAGGAATACAGTCACTAGTTCAATGTGGTCAATCAATACCGAAATCAATGCTAATATCAGCAAACATTTTCCTCCTTTTTAAAAGAACCATCCTTTATTACGCTTTTTTATTTAAAATAATTACAATAAGGAAATAAATAAGAATCAAAAGAATTACATTCGCTACTATTAAAAAGA
>JAAZMU010000111.1 GCA_012798645.1 Patescibacteria group bacterium
AACAACTAAAAAACAAGTAAAATATATAAGTACTGTTGGCAAGAGAAAAACCGCTGTTGCTAGAATTAGATTATTTCAAAAAGGAAAAAACAAGATTACTGTCAATGAAAAAGACTACAAAGACTATTTTCAAACAGAAGATATGCAAGGGAAAGTAAGAGAGCCCATAGACAAGATGAAAATCACTGACAAGTTCGACATTTCAATTTTAGTTAAGGGAGGTGGACTTGATGCACAAGCTGAGGCAACTGCTCATGGAATTGCAAGAGCTCTTGTTAAGCTTGATGAAGAAGCATACAGAAAAAGATTAAGAAAAGAAGAGCTTTTAACTAGAGACTCAAGGAAAAAAGAAAGAAAAAAACCAGGACTAAAGCGTGCAAGAAAAGCACCAAGATGGTCAAAAAGGTAGACAAAATTTTCTCATTATGTATAATAAATATTGTGTTCTTTTTTAAATACTTCGCGAAGTATAAATATTTTATTGTCCCAATTAAGTTTATTTGGGATTATTAAACTATTTATAACCTTGAAAAATCTCTTTTAATTAGCTATGATAAGAACTATGAAAATAGGTATAGATTTAGGAACAAAAAATTCCTTAGTATTTATTCCAGGTAAGGGAATTGTTTTAGATGAACCATCAGTTGTTGCTGTTTCTTTAGAAGAAAACAAAATACTTGCAGTAGGAAAAGATGCTAAGAAAATGATTGGCAGAACTCCTGACACAATCACAGTTTATAGACCACTTAGAGATGGTGTTATTGCTAATTCTAGGATAACACAGGCTATGTTTAAGCATTTCATATCTAAAGTAAATACTGGCTTTAGAAGGTTTTTTAAGCCAGACCTTTTAATTGGTGTTCCAGCAGGCATAAGCTCAACTGAAAAAAGAGCAGTTATTCAAGCTGGTGTTAATGCAGGCGCAAAAGATGTGTTTGTTGCCAAAGAGCCCATTTTATCAGCTATTGGCGCAGGTGTACCCATAAATCAAGCTTCAGGACATATGATTGTTGATATTGGAGGGGGAACTTGTGAAGTCGCTGTTATTTCTTTAGGCGGAATTGTTACCGCCGAATCTCTAAGAATTGCAGGTGATGTTTTAGATGAATGTATTGCAGAATATATTAAAGAAAAGCATAACCTAGCTATAGGGGATCAAACCTCCGAAGCAATTAAAATTAAAATTGGAACTGCAATCAAAGTAAATAAAGAAGAAACAATGGAGATTAGGGGAAGAGATTTGGAATCAGGTCTTCCCAAAACCATTAAAATCTCTTCTAATGAGATTTGCGATGCAATAAATGACCCTTTAGAGGAAATAATTACTTGTATTAAAAGCGTTTTAAGGGAAACTCCTCCAGAACTTGCAGGAGACATTATGGACAAAGGAATGGTAATAGCAGGGGGTGGTGCTTGCCTTAAAAACATTGCTACTTTAATTTCCCAAAAAACAGGCGTGCCTTGCTTTGTAGCTGAAGATCCGCTACGTTGTGTTGCAAGAGGAACTGGTGCGGTTTTAGACAATTTAGATATTTATAAAAAATCATTAATGGCAAAAAAATAATATGCAAAAAGAGAAATTTGTAATTTATGGAAAAGAAAAACTCAAAGGAGAGCTTGAAGTAGCAGGAGCTAAAAATGCCACTTTTTCAGTTCTAGCAGCCACTATTCTAACCAAAGAAGATTGTATTATTGATAATATCCCTTTAATTGAAGATGTTTTAAGAATGATTGAAATACTTGAAAGCATGGGAGCCGAAACAGAATGGATAAACAAAAGAAAGATTAGAATAAATACAAAAAGCATTGACCCTAAAAAAGTAGATCAAAGAAAAGTGTTAAGATTAAGAGGCTCTGTTTTACTTTTTGGCGCACTTTTAGCAAGATTTTCAGAAGTAACTCTACCAAAACCAGGCGGATGTGTTATTGGTGTTCGTCCAGTAGACACGCATCTTAATGCTTTTTCAGATTTAGGAATGGAAATCAAGGAAAGAGAAAAAGAAATTACTATTAAAAGACATAAAAAAGAAATTAAGAAAACAGTA
>JAAZMU010000112.1 GCA_012798645.1 Patescibacteria group bacterium
TGAAGCAAAACCAAACGAAATTGTAGAATTTTACATTGAACTTGAAAACAAAGGAAATGCTTCTATTGAAGATATTCTCATATTAAACACAATTAAAAATGGTATAAAAGAATTTAAAAATGTCTCTATTAATAATGTAATCTGTTCTGAAGAAGCATTAGAACGTATCTTTATTGAAGAATTAAAACCTCATCAAACTGTTAAAATTAGGTTCTTTGGAGTAATTGATGAACAAATTAAAGACAAAGAAATTGTTTTACTAACCGATGCTTTTTCTAATAAAACAAAAAGTCTTGGAGAAAGTGTTAAAGTAATTAAACTTAAAAACGGAGACAATGCAAAGGCATCATTAATTAAGGCAAAAGAACAATGTAAGTCTTGGCTAATTCTTGTCTTAGTTATTATTATCCTTTCCCTTATTTACATTATCTTAAGAAAAAAAGAAAACTCTAATAAAACTATTTGATTTTAGACCCTAAATATGGTTTAATTAAAATATGCTAATAGATGATGTAACAATCAAAGTAATAGCTGGCAAAGGAGGAAAGGGAGCAGTTGCTTTTGATAAAACCAAAATGGGACAAGGCCCTGTTGGCGGCAATGGCGGCAATGGTGGAAGCATTTATTTTAAAGGGGTAGCCAACTTAAGTGCTTTAAAACAATTTAGGTATCAAAAAGAGATTACAGCAGAAAATGGAAAAAATGGAATGGGAAAATTAAAAGATGGTGCCACAGGAAAAGACATTATCTTAAAAATACCAATTGGAACTTTGATTCACAATTTATCTACTGGACAAAAAAAAGAAATAACTAGAATAAATAATGAAATTTTAATCGCTAAAGGTGGACAAGGCGGAAAGGGAAATCATTATTTTAGATCCTCTATAAAAACAAGCCCAAAGCATGCACAACAAGGACTTTTAGGCGAAAGTTTTAACATTAGACTTGAGCTCAAACTAATAGCTGATATTGGTCTTATTGGTCTTCCAAACGTAGGGAAATCAACCCTATTAAACGAACTAACTAACGCATCTTCTAGAGTTTCTAACTACGCCTTTACAACTCTAGAACCACATCTTGGTGTATTTCATGATTTAATTTTAGCGGATATTCCAGGGCTAATTAAAGGAGCCTCTGTAGGAAAAGGTCTTGGTATTAAATTTCTAAGACATATTGAAAGAACTAAAATACTTTTTCATTTGATCTCTTCAGAATCAAGTAACCCTAAAAAAGACTACAAAACAGTAAGAGACGAATTAAAAAAACATAACCCAAAAATATTAGAAAAACAAGAATACATTTTCCTATCAAAATCAGATATAATTTCTGAAAAAGAACTTAAAAAAAAACTCAAACTATTTAAAAATGCTTTTCCATTGTCTATTATAGATGACAAAAGTATGGAAAATGTTAAAAAAATATTAAATAATGTTACTAAATAAAAAACCAGAAATAATGAGTCCCATTAAAAATTGGGCAAGTCTAGAGGCATGCAAAGACTACGCTGACGCAGTCTATTTTGGTGTTTCCGACCTGAGCTTAAGAGCAAGAACAAATAGCTTAACCTTAGAAGATATACCTAAGTTTGTCTCAAAATGTCATAGCTATGGACTTAAAGCATATATGACTATTAATTCTGTAATTTATAATAACAACCTTAAAAAAGCAGAAATATTAGTTAAAAAAGCAAAACAA
>JAAZMU010000023.1 GCA_012798645.1 Patescibacteria group bacterium
ATCTCTTGGGGATTGATCTTGAAAGTTATTGCCTGTTCCGCGGATTATAAGGGGGTTTGTGTTTAAAATAGTGCCTGAAGTATTGAAAATGTCATATAGAACAGTTTCTATTTCCCTTTCTTTTATCAGAGGTTCTTCTCTATATTCAGCAACTTCTTCTTTGTTTGTTATTTTTAAAAAACAAATTATTCCTAAAATTAAAACAATGATTAAAAGACTTATTCTTATAACTTGCTTCATAAAATGATTATACCTTTTGTTTAATAACTTCGTCAACTACCCCGTATTCTTTTGCTTCTTCTGCGGTTAAGTAAAAATCCCTGTCTGTGTCTTTTTCTACTTTTTTGAGTAATTGTCCAGTATGTTTTGATAAAATGTGATTCATTTTCTCTTTTACCTTTAAAATATGCCTTGCTGCAATTTCAACTTCTGTTGCTTGTCCTTGAACTCCTCCTAAAACTTGGTGCAACATTATTTCAGAGTTAGGAAGAGCATATCTTTTTCCTTTTGTTCCTGCTGCTAAAAGAGTAGCGCCCATTGAGGCGGCAATACCAATTGCAACTGTTGAAACATCACATTTAATAAATTGCATTGTGTCGTATATGGCTAAACCTGCGGTAACTGAACCACCTGGGCTATTAATGTAAAATTGAATGTCTGTTTTTTCATCTTTTGATGCTAAAAACAAAAGCTGAGCAACAATTGAATTTGCTGTGAGGTCATCAATTGGTCCAGTTAATAATATTATTCTATCTTTTAAAAGTCTTGAATAAATATCATAGGCTCTTTCGCCTAGGTTTGTTTTTTCAATGACGGTTGGTATTAAATTCATATTTTTAAATTAATTAACATCCTAAAATATTAAATATCTTTTCTTTTTTAAGCTGGTCTTCGATGTAATATCTTAGGTTTTGGTCTTTATCTTTTGACTTTTCGTCTATTTCTTCTTTAGTAACAGTGATATTTTCCTTTTTTTCTATTGCGTGTAAGATTAAAAATCCTTTTACTCTTTCTCTAGCAATATCTTCAAACCCTTTTTTAAGCTGATCTTCTGTTTTTTGGGCTTGTTTTAAGTATTCTTCAAATGAGATCTGAAGTTCATACGAAACCCTGTTTTTAAGATTTTCAAGCAAGGCTTGCTGTTCCCTTTCAATTAAAGTAATAGGTACATCTAGCTTAGTTTGTTTTTTAATGCTTTCTAATACTTCTTCTTTTTTTCTTTGCTTTTCAATAATTTCTTTTTCTTTTTGAAGCTCTTCTTTAAGATGTTTTTCAAAGTCTTCTTTTGTTTTAAAGCCCATGTTTTTCACGAATTCTGGGCTAAGCTCAGGAAGTTCTACTTTTTGAACAGAGTTCACACTTACATTAAGTACAAGATCTCTTTGTTTTTCTTTAACTGTGATTTGCTTTTTGTCTCCTTTTTTAAGTCCGATTAAGTCATCTTCAATTCCTTTAGCAAGCTGACCTTGACCTAGGATAAAGCCGTCTTTTCTTTCTTTTATGGTATCAGAACTATATACAATTTCAATAAAATCCCCTTTTTCTGCTGGTCCGTCTTTTTGGGATAGCTTGGCATTAGCTTGCAAAATCATTTTTAAGGCTTTGTCAAAGTCTTTTTTAGTAGTCTTAACTTGCTCTGACTTTACTGTTTTTGCTATTTTCTTGTAATCTGGAAGATTGACCTCAGGTAAGATTTCAATTTCCACTTCAAATTCAAAGGGATTTCCTTTTGCTATTTTAAGAATATTAACTAAAGGGGCACTTATTGCTTCTATGTCTTCTTTGTCTATAATTTCAAGCCATTTTTCTTCAATACAATGATTAGATGCTTCTGATAAAACTTGAGTTTCATCTAAATGCTTTTCTGCGATATGCAAAGGAACATTTCCCTTTCTAAAGCCTTTTAAATCTAATTCTTTGGCTAAGCTAGCCAAAGCTTCACTTAAATACTTGTCAAACTCTTGGGGTTTAACCGTAATATGATAAGTAAGTTTGTTTTTTTCTTGTTTTTTTTCGTATGTCATATTATTCTTCTTTATGTCTTACGTCTATTCTCCAGCCTGTTAATTTAGCAGCTAGCCTAACATTTTGTCCATCTTTTCCAATGGCAAGTGATAGTTGGTCTTCGTTTACTACTGCTAAAGCTGTATTTTTAGGTTTAATTTCAACATCTTCTATTTTTGCTGGAGAAAGTGCATTAATGATAAATTCTTTAGGGTCGTCTGAATATTCAATAATATCTATTTTCTCTCCTCCAAGCTCGGACATAACAGCGGTTACTCTTACTCCGCGTTGACCTACCATTGCTCCTATGGCATCTACTCCTTCCATTTTAGATTCAACTGCGATTTTAGTTCTATAGCCGGCTTCCCTTGCAATAGACTTGATTTCAACTTGTCCTCCGCTGATTTCAGGAACTTCAAGCTCAAATAGTTTAGATATGAATTTAGGATAGGCACGAGAGACAATTACTGTTGGCCCTTTTCCTGTTACTTCTACTTTTAAAAGGTATAATTTTAGCCTTTGCCCTTCTTTATAAAACTCACCTCTTACTTGTTCTTCTCTTGGAAGCATGCCAATCCCCCTTCCTAAGTCAAAAAAGATTGTTTTGCCGTCTATTCTTTGTATGATTCCAGAAACTATTTCTCCTTCTTTGCTTTTAAATTCGCCTAATATGTTTTCTTTTTCAGCTTCTCTTATCTTTTGTAAGATCACTTGTTTTGCGGTTTGAGCTGCAATTCTACCAAAGTCTTGTTTTTGTTCCAAATGAGTGGTGATTTCATCCCCGGCTTTGATTTCTTTGTTTTCTTTAATGGCTTCACTTAATAAAATATGCTTTTCAAGGTTGAATTTAACTCTTTCATCGTCTTCTTCTTCTCTTAAAAACTCTTTTCCTAAACCAAATTCAGTTAATTGCTCTTCGTCCATATAAACAAGGGAGGAGTCTACAACATGGAGCACCCTGTAAAAGTCTGTTTTGCCAGATTCTTGGTCTAAAACAGCTTTAATGAGTTGCCCTTTTTCTCCGTATTCTTTTTTATAGGCGGAGGCTAGAGCTTGCTCAATAATTTCTAATACTTTTTCTTGTAAAATGCCTTTTTCTTCTGATATTTGGCTAATCGCTGATGTAAATGCTTTTAAATCCATAAACTTATACTTTTATTTAATAAAAATGTCGGAGACACATCCCGACACATATGATATTAATGTAGCAAATTTAGAATAATTTGTCAATTAAAAACCTTGTAGCTGAGAAATCCAGCAGTAAAAGCGATTAAGAAATTGTAGTAATGCAGACCAAACAAGAAAGAGATTAAGATAAAAGTTAAAAGAATTGTGAGATAAATTATAGAATAGAGTTTGTTGTTTTCGTTTTTAACGATTGTTCCTGTATTTATAAACACAAAAGCAAGGATAATAAAAGTAAATATTCCTATTCCTGAAAGTATAATGGATTGTATACATTTAAAGATTAGCATAAAAATTGTTGAAAGATTCCTATTATTAATATAGTATAAAGACGATGATTAAAAAAGAGATGCCACAATATGTTTTAATAGGTCTTAATTCGCTTAAAACGGCTGGTTTTAGCGCTTTTGTGGTGGGCGGTGCAGTTAGAGACCATTTACTTGGTAAAACGCCTCAGGATTGGGATATTGCAACGAATGCTAAGCCAGAAGAAATAATTAAAGTGTTTGATGCTTTAAATATGAAAACCCTTTATGAGAATGAATTTGGGACTGTTACAATTTTTATACAAGGAAAGGCTCTAGAGATTACTACGTTTAGAGTAGAAGGAAATTACATTGATAAAAGGCATCCTGAGCTTGTGAAATGGACTGATAAAATTGAGGAAGACTTAAAAAGAAGAGATTTTACGGTAAATGCAATGGCAATGTCAGATGATTACAAGGTGCTTGACCTTTTTGATGGGAAAAA
>JAAZMU010000113.1 GCA_012798645.1 Patescibacteria group bacterium
TTAAATGACAAAAAAATGCCTGTTTATGTGATGTGTGAAATTCCTTCAAATGTTATTCTTGCGAATGAATTTTTAGATATATTCGATGGGTTCAGTATTGGTTCAAATGATTTAACTCAATTAACATTAGGCTTAGACAGAGATAATGGCGACCTAAGCTATATTGGAAATGAAAATGATGAAGCCGTTTTAAAATCTATTGAAAAAACTATTTCCATATGCAGAAAAAGAAAAAAGTATTGTGGAATTTGTGGACAAGCCCCATCAGATTATCCTGAATTTGCTGAATTTATTATGAAAAAGAAAATATCCGCCATATCCTTAAATCCAGATTCTGTAATTAGAACACTTATTGCATTAGGAGGTGTTAAGAAAAGAAGAAAATTCCTATGGTAAATTCATACGACGTCATTACATTTGGTTCTGCTACCTGGGATATTTATTTATCCCCCACAAACTTTTGCATTATTCCTTCAGATAAATTCATCTCTGGAAAAGCAGTAGCTTTTAACTTAGGTTCTAAAGTAAATTTAGAGCATACACAATTTAGCCTTGGGGGAGGTGGTGTTAATACAGCTTTTACATTTAAAAACCAGGGCTTTAAAGTTGCTTATCTAGGATGTCTTGGAAATGATAGCTTAGGAAGAGAAATTATTGCAAGACTTAAAAAAAATAAAATAGGAACAAAATTAATCCAAACTACACTAAAAGCTTCGACCAATTGTTCTATTGTTTTTAATATTGAGGGAGAGGATAGAACAATTATGGTTTACAGGGGAGCTTCCGAATATCTATCTAAAATCAATTTTAAAAAAGCAAAATGGTATTATCTAGCTCCTCTTTCAGGAAAAATTGCAAATCTTACACAAGACATTATTGATTATGCACATAAGAAAAACATTCAAATTGCTTTTAATCCAGGGAATAGTCAATTAAATCTTTCTAAAGAAGTTTTGCAAAAAATGATAAACAAAACAAATGTCTTAATTTTAAATCAAGAAGAAGCAGCCATTTTAACAGAAAATAATTTCAATGATGAAGACAAGATTATAGAGGATTTAAAGAAAATACATAAAAGAATAACTGTGATGACAAAAGGGGAAAAAGGAGTAGTTGTTTTAGATAAAGGTAAAATTTATAGTAGGGACGCATTACCTACTAAAGTGATTGATAAAACTGGTGCAGGAGATGCATTTGGAGCAGGCTTTGTATCTAGCTTAATTAAAGATAGTAATATTAAAAAAGCTATTGAGCTTGGAGTAAAAAACTCAGCAAGCTGTATTACTAAACAAGGCGCAACCAATGGTCTTTTGACTAAAGATAATTTATGAAATACTTTATATACACTTTTGGGTGTCAAATGAATATTGCTGATAGCGAAAGAATAGCCACGGTTTTAAAAGACTTAAATTATAAAAAGGCATCTAAGATTAGGGATGCCGATTTAATTATTGTGGTTGCATGCTCAGTTAGACAATCTGCTGTTGATAGAATTTTTGGTTTAATCCCTAAATTTAAAAACCTAAAAGCAAAAACAATTTTAACTGGATGCGTTCTAAATCCCGATAAAGAAAAACTAAAAGACAAATTCGATTATATCCTAGATATTAAAGATTTAAACAATTGGTATAAAGGATCCCAATATCCTTGCGATTATTTAAATATTCCTCCTATAAGAGAAAGAAAGTTTATAGCTAATATCCCAATCTCAAGTGGCTGTGAAAACTTCTGCACATATTGTGCTGTTCCTTTTACAAGAGGGAAATTAAAATGCAGAGATCATAATGAAATAATTAGAGAAGCCAAAGACGCTGTTTTAAATGGAGCTAAAGAAATCTGGCTCTTAGGTCAAAATGTAAATGATTATAAGTCAGAAAACACTGATTTCCCCAAGCTTCTTAAAATGGTAAATGATATTCCCGGGAAATTTTGGATTAGATTTACATCCCCTCATCCAAAGGACTTTTCAAAAAGGCTAATAAATGCCATGGTTTCATCGCATAAATACGGACCATATGTTAATCTTCCGCTTCAATCAGGCTCAAATTCTGTTTTAAAAAGAATGAATAGACCTTACACATATGAAAAA
>JAAZMU010000114.1 GCA_012798645.1 Patescibacteria group bacterium
ATATTTTCTATGAATGTCTTTGAGTTTTTTATTTGTTACGTGGGTATATATTTGAGTGGTTGCAATGTTTTTGTGACCTAAGAATTCCTGAATAATTCTTAAATCTACGCCTTGAGTTAATAAATCCGTTGCCATGGAATGCCTTAATGTGTGAGGCGTTGTGAAATATGGCACGTTTGCAATTGTGCTATAGTGTTTAACAATCCTTTCAATTGATCTAACAGTTAACCTTCCGTCAGAATCTTTCCTTGAACGGTAATTAATAAATAGTGCCTTATAATCATCAGCTCTAGTTTTTAAGTATTTCTTAATCCAAGCTAAAGCTCTTTTGGAGAAATAAACGGTTCTTGGATGATTTCCTTTGCCCAAAATTGTAATTTCCAAGTCTTCAAGGTTTTTAATATTTTTAAACTGCTCAACGTTCAAAGCTGTAAGTTCAGCAACACGTAGACCTGTTGAAAAAAGAGTTTCAAGGATTGCACGATCTCTTAATCCTTGGCGTTTGCTTACATCAGGAGCGGTCAAAAGAGCTTCTATTTGATCTAGTGAAAGGAATTTAATGCTTTTTTCTTTTTTAGGGTCTTTTGGAAGCTTTATTTTGTCTGCTGGGATACTTTGTATGTTCTTGTCCGCAAAATAGCTTAAAAGGCTTCTTAGAGCGATTAAATAATAGTTTTGTGTGAGCTTGCTTAAAGGTTTACTACTTCTAGCTAAATACAGCCTATAATTCCAAACATCATCAGGACTTAGTTCATGAGGTAGAAGGTTTCCCTTTTTTTTTATTTTAAGCCATAAAGAAAACTTTTTTAAGTATCTTGCATAATTTATTTGAGTATTATCAGATAAACCACGTTCAACTTCTAAATAGTCTAAAAAGTCTGGAATGTGGTTTATTATGGGAGTATTGGATTGTTTCATAGTATTTTGTTGTTTATGTCGCTTAAGGTACATTGTACGACATTATGGTATCATGGGGTGAAAAAGAAAGCAAGAGCTACTCCCTATTTAAAAACAGAATAATTATTTTATTCTGTTCTATTTTCAAGAGAAAAAGAGTATGACCCGTTTTTTTCTACCATGTGAATTAAAAAAGTATTTCTGTCTTCAAAGTTTATCTTTTTTAAAAGTAATAGACTTTGAAGGAAGGTAAAAATACCATCCAGTGGTCTTAGTAGTGATTTCTCTAGTTCGGTTATTTTTCTTTCCACTTCTACATGGCAATCAAGGCATAGTGTAGCAATACAATGATTGTCTTTTTCTCCAAAGACAGCTCTTTTGAATAAATGATGAGCTGTTAGGTTTTCTGTACTTTTACAAATAACACATTCGTCTTCTCGCAAAGATATGTTATTTGTTTTACCACTTCCCCTATTATGGTATTTGAGAATTTTTTGCGGGTTAATTTTAACAAACATACTTTTCCTTGGGGTACTTGCCCTTATTTCTGTTTGCTTTGTTAGCATGCAAACATTAATATATGCATATTCAAATTTGTGCAGAGCAAGTATTTTATTCTGAATATATGTTCTTATTATTCTAAAACTTTCTTCACATTTTGAACAGAGATACCAATCAGGGGAATTCTCATAAACAATAGGACGTGCTCCTGGCAAGCCACATAAATTACATTTTTTCACAGCCAAACCTCCTTTTCAAGGTTCTGATGTTAGCTTATAGTAGATTTAGGATTTAGTCAAAAATGCTAGGGCAGATTGAATTCTTTTAAGAGATTCCTCCTTCCCTATTATATTTATAATCTCATCTGGTCCTGCAGAAGCTTTTTTCCCACTCAAAGCTACTCTTAGGGGCCACATAAAGTTTCCAATGGATGAAGCTTTTTTTGCTTCTTTGATCAATTTTTCTTTAATGTTTTCATTATTCTCTTTGATTAAGTTAAGGGCATCAGTTAAAGATTTCTTTACTTCCCTGTCTTGCATGTCTTTCCATCTTAGAAGCTCTTTATTGTAATTTAATTTGTCTTGGTAAAGATAATCAGTTAGTTTAGTGATATCTTCTAGTTTTTTTAACCTATCTTTATAAGCTAAAACTACTTTTTTATTATCAATTCCTTTTTTTTGCTTTAAGTAAGGAAGGCATTTTTGAGTTAATTCATCTAAATTCATCTTTCTAATATACATTCCATTTATCCAATCTAATTTATCAATATTGAAAATGGCTCCTGACTTTGATACTTTTTTAATAGAAAAGTCTTTAATTAGTTCGTCTAATGAATAGATTTCTTTATCTGTTCCTGGATTCCAGCCTAAAAAGGCAATAAAGTTGATTATGGCAGGAGGTAAATAGCCTTGCTTTAGGTAGTCAGCAATTGCTGTTGATCCTTCTCTTTTTGAAAGCTTTCTTTTGTCTTTTCCCAGTATTAAGGATAAATGTGCAAATTCAGGAATGGGAAAGTTTAGGGCTTCCCCTAGAAGTATTTGTTTTGGTGTGTTCGGAATATGCTCCTCCCCTCTTATTACATGGCTGATTTGCATTTCGTAGTCATCAATAGTACAAGTAAAATTGTATAAAGGATTGTTTAAATCTTTTGCAATTACAAAATCCCCGATATCATTTGTATTTATTTTTATAGCTCCTCTTATTAAATCATGAAATACAATATCTTTATTTAAGGGGCATTTAAATCTAATAACAGGATTCCCATTTTTTTTAAGAGCTTCTTTTAAAGGTAAGGTTCTGTATTTTCCTTGATGTACAGGAGCTCTTCCTTGCTTTATTAGCTCCTCCCTTTCCTTGTCTAGCTCTTCTTTGGTGCAAAAACAGTAATAGGCAGTTCCGTTTTCTAGCATTTTTTCTAAATATATTTTATATATTTCTTTTCTTTTGCTTTGTCTTTCTACTTTGTTATCCCAGAAAAGATTTAACTTCTCTAGATTTTCAAATATTTCTTTTTCCCATTTTTTTTCTGATCTTTTTTTATCAGTATCTTCAATTCTTAAAAGAAATTCGCCTTTGTTTTGTTTGGCAAATAAAAAGTTAAAAAGAGCTGTTCTTAGCCCACCTATATGTAATGGTCCTGTTGGTGATGGTGCAAATCTTGTTTTAATCATGATTTTAAAAAATTAAGTATGTCTTTGGCTATTATTTCTGCACTGTTTGGAGTGCTAAATTTTTTTGCTCTTTTTCCTAAGTCTTTAAGGTCTTTAAATTGAAATGTATTTTTTAATTCTGCTAAGAAAAAGTTTGGAGTGAGATTTTTTTCTTCAATAACAATAGTGGATTGAGTTGCTTTAGCAAATGTTATAGCATTTTTTAATTGATGGTTTTGTGCAGCCTCAGGTAAGGGTATTAGGATACTAGGTTTTCCTACAGCACTTATTTCAAAAATAGTTCCTGCTCCTGCTCTTGCAACAATTAAATCTGAAGCGGTATAAGCATTTTTCATTTTCTCTTCATCTAAGAAAGCGTATACATGGTAGTCTGATTTTAGGTCTTTAGGGATAAGGGCAGCTGTATATTTTTTGACTCGCATAAAGTCCTCATATCCTGTTTGATGAATAATTTCAAAGTATTTAAGTATGCTTGGGATTGTTTGGATAATGAGTTCGTTTATTCTAATTGATCCTTGTGATCCCCCTAAAACAAGAAGAGTTGGTTTTTTAAAGTTTAGGTTAAAAACTTCCTTTGCTTTTTCATGACTTCCTTTTAAAATCGTTTTTCTAATCGGGTTTCCCACAGAAAGCATTTTTTCATACGGGAAAAATGCAACTGCTTTTTTTTTGAATGCAACATATACTTTAAAAGCAAAAGCAGACATTATTTGATTTGCTTTTCCTGGCACAGTATCAGATTCATGAATTACAATTGGAACGCCTAAGAAAGCCCCTGCAAGGACAACTGGGATTGATCCATAACCTCCTTTACTGAAAATAATGTCAGGACAGTAGAAAAATATTTTAATAAAAGCTTGTATTGTTCCTATTGGAATTGTAAATAAGATATCTATTAGGTTTTTAAAGGAGGTAGAAACTCCTCCGTATCTTCTAATTTTTCCAGCAAGACAAAAACTAGTTTTTATTTCTTCATTTTTAAAAAAACATTCTTCAAATTTATCCTTAGGGCCAAGATATAATAAGTCAACAGAATTTGTAGATTGTTTTTTTATTTCTCTTGCAACTGCTATTAAGGGGAAAATATGTCCGCCTGTCCCTCCACCACTTAGTATGATTTTCATAAGTTTAGTATATATTAATTTTTATTTTTTGTTAATAGATTTTGCTATATTAAGAAGTAATCCTATAGCTATTAGTTCGAATACAAGATGTGTTCCGCCATAGCTTAAAAAAGGAAGGGGTATGCCTGAAATTGGGAAAAGACCTGACATTGCAAAAATATTAATAAAGGATTGAGACACTATCCAAGTTCCAATACCAATTGCTATTAGTTTTGGAAAAGGAGTTGACTTTTTAGCGATTGAGAAAACAGAGAAGACAAAAGATATTAAAACAAAGATTAAGAATGCACAACCTAAAAATCCTAATTCTTCAGCGTATATAGTGAAAATAGAGTCAGACATTGCTTCAGGTACAAAGCCAAATTTTTGTGCACTTAAACCTAATCCAGACCCGTTTAACCCTCCTGAGCCGATGGATATTAAAGCTTGATTTTTATGATGCAAGTCGCTTGCTAGCTCAGGGCTAAATATACTTAAAATCCTATCCGCCCTGTAGCCTTCAGTTATTATAAGAAAGGAAAGTCCTAGTAAGCTTGCAAAACCTGCTAAAATAATATCTTTTGGTTTTATATTTGCAGAGAAGATAATAGCAAGAGATGCAGTAACAATAATGGCAAAGGTACTTAGATCTGATTGTGCGCAAAAGGCAATACCTACTAAAACTATAATTGTAAAGAAGTTAGAAAGTGGTTTTCTCTTTTTTTCACTACTATAAATTGCGCTTAAATAAATTATAGTGGTAAGTTTTAAAAATTCTGAGGGTTGAAAATTAAAACCAAAAAGATTAACCCATCTTGTTGCTCCTTTTTCAAATACTCCAATACCAGGTACAAAAACAAGAAACATTAAAGCAAAGGAAAAAATAAAAAGTGGAAGAGAATATTTTTTAAGTGTTTTTAGAGGAGTGAAAAAAGCTATTGCACCAAGAAGTATGCCTGGGAGAAAACCGTATAAGAGTTGATGAATTAAATAATGATTTGATGCAAGACCTTTATTTATTGCAAAAGGAGGAGATGCAGTTGCAATAGTAATAACGCCTATTATAATAAGGAGAATAGAACATATTAAAAGTGGAACACTAGGCGAGTTTTTCATTTTTTACATATTTTTTAAATTG
>JAAZMU010000024.1 GCA_012798645.1 Patescibacteria group bacterium
TCCATTTGTCTTTTTTTAGTAGAGAATTTCCATAATGCAAAATCTTCAGGGTGTTTTTTTTCTTGATTTTCTTTTATCCTTGCTTTAAAGTCTGTTTTTTCTTTTTTCCCCCAAAGAATGCCATAATCTTTAAGTTTTGATGTATCAAAATATATGCCATCAGATATTTTATATGTATATCCTTTTTCTTCAAGTATTTTAATTAAATTAATTTGTTCTTTAATAGTATCTGTTGCTTTGACAAATTTAAAAGGAGGTTCAATGTTTAATTTGGCAATGTCTTTTTTAAAATGTTTAGTATAAAATTCGGCAATATCTAAAACTGTTTTCTTTTCTTTTTTTGCACTTTTTTCAAGTTTGTCTTCTCCTTCATCTTCGTCAGAAGTTAAGTGTCCAACATCAGTAATATTCATTATATGTTTTACATTATAGTGATTGTATTTTAGAATTTTCTTTAAAACATCTTCGAAGATATAGGTTCTTAGGTTGCCAATATGTGCAAACCAGTAAACAGTTGGGCCACAGGCGTAAAGACCAATCTCATGTTTATTTATGGGTTTGAATTCTTCTAATTTTCTTGTAAGTGTGTTATATAGTTTAATCATATTTTTATTATACTTTAAAAGTGTTTTATTTTAAATATCTTTCGCCTCTGTCTGGGAAAATTGTCACAACAGTACCTTTTAAGTTAAGATTTTTAATTGCTTTGAAAACAGCTCCTGAAGAAGGTCCAACCAAAATTCCTTTTTTGGCTAAGTAATTTCTTCCTTGAAGAGAGTCTTCTTCACTTATATCAATAATTTCATCTATTAAATCAAGGTTAATTATGGGAGGAGTGTATCCGTCTTTTAAAGACCTTAACCCCTCTATAATGTCTCCTTTTTTAGGCTGAATGCCAATTGTTTTAAGTGAAGGAAAATGTTCTTTTAGTTTTTTTGATATTCCTGTTATTGTTCCTCCAGTTCCTATGCCTGCAATAAAATAATCTATTTTTCTTTTTCCTATTTGATTTAGGATTTCTTCGGCAGTTTTTTCATAGTGAACTTTCACATTGTTTTTGTTTTCGTATTGATTTAAAAAAACAATTTCTCCTCTTTTTTCTCTTTGTTTTAATTCTTTAATAACAGGCTCTCTGAACTTTTTATTAGGAACAGAGATAATCCTTCCTCCGTAAGTTAGGATCATTTTCTTTTTTTCTTCGCTTGTTGTTTTTGGAATAACCACAGACAGTTCATAGCCTTTTATTGCAGATATCATAGCAAGTGCAATTCCAGTATTGCCTGATGTTGGCTCTACTATTTGAATGCCTTTTTTGAGTTGTCCTTTCTTTTCAGCATATTCTATCATGGCTAAAGCTGTTCTGTCTTTTATGGATCCTGTTAAATTAAATCCTTCTAGTTTAGCAAAGATGTTTTCTTCGATTTCAATTAAAGGTGTGTTTCCAATTAAGCTTAATAAATTTTTCATATTATTTAAAAAACCTCATTAAGAGGTTGTTATTTTATACGCATATGCAAACTAACCTCTTTTGTTAAAAGGCGAGGTAGCAACAGCAAATTATATTAATTTTTAATATCATTAATTTAATATTATACCTTCTTTAAGTTTTGTCAAATTATGATTTTTGTGTTAATCTATGAGTAGCCCTTTTTTTACAGGGTATGGGCACAAACAAACCTCCATTGACCTTTTCAATCGCTTATACCTTTTTTTAAATTAAAATTATGCAAGTTTTATACAGGAAATATAGACCACAACAATTTAAAGATTTTACAGCTCAAAATCATGTAATTCAGACTTTAACTAATGAAATTGAACAGAATAAGATTGCTCATGCCTATCTATTTTCGGGGCACAGAGGAACAGGAAAGACTACAATGGCACGTCTTTTTGCCAAAGCAATTAATTGTCAGAATAGAAAAGGGTTTGAGCCTTGCAATGAATGTCTTGCTTGTAAGGAAATTAACAAAGGAAGTGCTGTTGATATTATTGAAATAGATGCTGCGTCAAATAGGGGGATAGATGATATTCGATCATTAAGAGATTCAATCAGATACAGACCAAATTTATTAAAATACAAAGTATTGATTTTAGATGAAGCACATCAATTGTCAAAAGATGCTGCGAATGCACTTTTAAAGATATTAGAAGAGCCACCAAAATATGTTGTTTTTATTCTGGCAACAACAGAGGCGCACAAAATGATTTCCACTATATCTTCTAGATGTCAAAGATTTGATTTTTATAAGTTAACAATTAAAGAAATAGTTTCAAAGCTGGAAAGGATTGCTAAAGAAGAGGGGATTGTAATTCAAAAAGAAGCATTGGAATTAATTGCTATGTCATCTGATGGAGCCTTAAGAGATGCAGAGGGAATACTTAATCAAGTTTTGAATTTTTCTTTTGGAAGAGAGATTAAGGTTGAGGATGTTCAAGATATGCTTGGGGTTGTGGACTTAAGTTTAGCGTTTGAGTTTGTAGAGTTTTTAAGGGATAAAAACATTTCCGAAGCAGTTAAATATTTAAATGAAAAGATAGAGAAAGGATTAAATATTGATGAATTTAGCAAGACAATAATTAACTTTTTAAGAAAGCTTTTGATTTTGAAAATTAGCAAGGATCTAGTGGATGATATTGCTATGGGAGAAACAAAAGAAACAAAGGATAGGATGCTAGACTTAGCTTCTCAGTTTGAAGCAAAGAATTTGAAATTAATCCTAGACTTATTTTTAGGAGCTGAAAGTAAAAGAATGTTTTCCTCAATTCCACAGCTTCCATTTGAATTGGCACTTGTAGATTATTATTACAAAAGTTGATTTTTTTGGTGGAATATAATAGGATGTGATTGCATTGTGGGATCGTCTAATGGTAGGACAATGGGTTTTGGTCCCATTAATCTAGGTTCGAATCCTAGTCCCACAGCCA
>JAAZMU010000115.1 GCA_012798645.1 Patescibacteria group bacterium
AGCAGATATTTTGCCGATAAATGTTGAGCTTTTGCGCTATCGTATTTACGACGAAAATATTTTGTATGTTGCTCCAGAGAATTATCGAAAAGTCAGGATTTCCACCTCTCGAATAGTTAGAAAAGCGAAACAGGATAAGGAAAGGACAGAGCGATTGCAGAAGACCTATTCCATAGACGACCATCTTGCTGGAATCGATAAACAAACGGTCGTGCTTTTCCAAAGTTTGCGGGAAAAAATCCTTACACTCGATGAAAACATTATTGAACAAGCCAAAGCAAAGTATATTGCCTACAAAACTTCAACTAATTTTACTGATCTTGTCGTTAAACAATATGGGCTTAAAATTTTCCTCAATGTCAAAAGCGGACAGCTAAACGATCCGCAAAATTTAGCGCGCGATCTAACAAAACCTAAAATGATCGGGCATTGGGGCAATGGGGATTATGAAGTAAAATTAGAAAAAGAAAACGAACTTGACGCTGTTTTCGCACTTATCAAGCAAAGTTATGATTTAAACAAATAACCATTATGGAATTAGATAATTTTCAAAAAAGTTTATTAAAACATACCGAAGACTTTCGCAAAGTCCTTGCTACTCCTGCGGGCGATTGGTCTGTTAAAGGATTTATTGATGTAGCCAAAAATATCTATACAATTTCAATTGATACAAAAGTTATTTCTAAGATTATTGAATTGATGATGTTTCCTGTTTTGCAGAAGTTTGCTAAAGAGAATAATTTTGAAATGCACTTTTGTGCAGAACAAAACCATTATCCTGATGTTACTTTCATAGCAAAAGATAAGCAAAAGATTGCTCTTGATTTAAAAAGTACTTACCGAAAAGAAAATGGCGATGTCTCGGGATTTACGCTCGGAGCTTTCACTGGATATTTTAGATTTAGGGATTCAAATAAAAATATAACTTTTCCCTACAAAGAATATAGCAAGCATTACATTTTGGGCGTTATTTATACTCAACAAGAGGAATTCATTGATGAAAGTAGAGTTTATACGATTGATGACCTTGAGAAAATTTTATCAGTGGTAAGGGATTTTGATTTTATTGTTCAGGAAAAATACAGAATTGCCAAAGATCGACCTGGAAGCGGAAATACAAAGAATATCGGCTCTTGCGTTAAAATCGTCGAACTCAAAGAAGGGACGGGACCATTTGCAAAATTGGACGTAAAAGTTTTTGATGATTTTTGGATGAACTATATGACAGTTGAAATGGCACGAAGTGCAAAATTGAGAAAACCACCCCTACACTAATTTAAAAGAGTATTTAAAGTATAGGAATATCAAAAATGTCTAGCGCTATGGCTAAAGCAAAACAACAACAATCACAACTTTTCAGTGATATGCCCGCTAACAAAGCTGGTGTTTTTCCGCCAACTCGCTATCAGGGTAGCAAATATAAAATCCTCAATTGGATTGATTATCATACGAAAGATTTAAAATTTGATTCCGTCTTAGATGCTTTTGGAGGAACTGGTTGTGTTGGATATATGTTCAAGAAAAAAGGCAAACAGGTTTTTTATAATGATTTTTTGAAATTCAATCACTATGTAGGACTCGCAATAATTGAAAATTCAAAAATTATATTAAGCAATGAGGATGTAGATTTTATTTTTAAAAAACATCCAAAAATAAAGTATCCGACATTTATTTACGATACATTTAACGATATTTATTTCACGGATGAAGAAAATGAATGGCTTGATGTTGTCATAGCAAACATCGAACGACTAAAAAATGAATACAAGCAGGCGTTAGCTTATTATGTACTTTTCCAGGCGTGTATAATAAAACGACCATATAATTTATTTCATCGAAAAAATCTTTACATTAGAACTGCCGAAGTTGAGCGTAGTTTCGGCAATAAAAAAACTTGGGATACTCCATTCGAAGATCATTTTAGAAAATTTGTAGAAGAAGGTAATAATGCCATTTTTGATAATGAAAAAAGGAATAAAGCATTTCATTCCGACATTTTTGATTTAGATATTAAAACCGATTTAGTTTATATTGATACTCCGTATATTTCAGCCAAGGGAATTGGTGTAAATTATTTTGATTTTTATCATTTTCTTGAGGGAATTGTTTTTTATGAAGAGTGGCCAAAATTGATTGATAAAAACTCAAAGCACAAAAAAATCAAAAACGGTAGGAATGAATGGTGTAATAAAGGGGAAATACACCAAGCATTTGAAAAATTATTCAATAAATTTAAGGATTCAATTTTGGTTGTTTCTTATCGTGACGACGGCACGCCTACCATTGATGAATTAGTAAGAATGTTAAGAAAATATAAAAAATCGATTGAGGTGAGAAAACTTGATTATAAATATGTTTTGAGCAATGGAAGCTCCAAGGAAGTTTTGATTATCGCTAATTAAGTATGAAGCTAAAAACAGTTCAACTGAAAAATTTTAAAAGGTTTGATGATTTGACAATTAATCTCGGAGATAATCCAAGGAAAATTATTGCTTTAGTTGGTCCAAACGGATGTGGCAAAAGCAGTGTTTTTGATGCATTTGAGGAAAAATTAAAGGATTATAAGGTGGCAAGTCAAAATGAGCATGCTTCGTATTTTGCAAAGTTCTGCTATTCAATTCTTCCAGGTAAAAAATCGGAGAGTTACAACAAAGATGAATCTATATCAATAACTAAAGAGGATGGCACAAATAGTTTCGACAAAAAAAGTTTTTACATTAGATCTGCATACAGATTTACTTCAAAATTAAAGGTGGATAGTATAAAAGCCCAGCCAGATATTATTGATGATCACAATCGTCCATATAGCAGTAATGCCATGGATTCTCGCATGCAAGGCAATTATGAAAGATTATTATCTAAATTGCTTTATGAATTTGAGCAAGGAGATAAAACAGGGGCGGAATTTAAAAAGGAATTTTTGGAAAAAATAAACGATATTCTAAAAAATATTTTAGATGTTAAGATATCAAGTCTTGGTAATGTTGGGAACGGTAAGGGGCAGTTATTTTTTGAAAAGGAAAGTTCAAAAAACTTTCCGTACGAAAACTTATCTTCTGGAGAAAAAGAAGTCGTTGACATCATTATTGATTTAGTAATAAAAACACCCGATTTCAACGATACTATCTATTGCATAGACGAGCCAGAATTGCATTTGAATACCGCAATTCAGAGAAAACTTTTAATTGAAATAGAAAAATTAGTGCCTGATAATTGCCAGCTGTGGCTTGCCACGCACAGCATAGGATTTTTAAGAGCGTTGCAAGAGGAACTAAAAGAAAAATCATCAGTCTTGGACTTTTCCGAAAAAGATTATTTTAATGGTGCAATGGAGATAAAGCCCATTGTTGCTACGCGAGAAAATTGGCAAAGAATTTTTCAAACCGCCTTGGAAGATTTGACTGGTTTGATGGCTCCCAAAAAAATTATTTACTGCGAAGGAAAATTACAAAATTCTTTGGATGAAAAACTTTTTAACATAATCTTTGGCGAGGAATTTCACGACTCACTTTTTCTGTCAAGCGGAAATAAGGATTTTGTGCAAAAATATTCCGCCATTGCTCTAACTGTTTTGAATAAAGCATTTTCGAATGTTGAAATTATTGCCTTTGTTGATAGGGATGATAATTTGGAAGAAATGAAACAAGGCAAGACCGTGATTAGAAAACTGGTTCGCAAGGAATTTGAAAATTATCTTTTTGATAAAGTATTGCTTAGAAAATATTGCGAGACAAATGGAAAGAATTTTAACGAAACAGAATTTGATAATTTGGTAAAAGACATCGTAAATGACGAAGTAAAAGACAAAGGTGGTGATATAATAAAAAAATGCTGCAATTGTAATCTTTCGACAGACTTTAAAACAGATTTAGCAAAGTTAATTACGAAAGATATGGATATATACAAAGATTTACGTAGGGAAATTTTCGCGATTGAATAGGCAGTATGCTAGTTTTCAATTGGTGCAAATTCCGTTGGCGTCCAAAGCGCGGGCAAAGTGGAGGGGGAAATTTCGTCTCGCCCTGAGCCGAAGTGAAGCTCCGTCATCCTGCTCGCAAAGAGTAGACCGTCAAAGTTTTGTTTTCCTTTTAGAGGAAAAAGACGAGCGTGCGTAAATGAAAAAGTGTGAACAAACTTTTCCTTTGTCGGAACGAGCGTCAGCGGGATGGGGCGTCAAAATTCAGCACCTGGATTTTCGCGGGAAAAAGTTCGGATTTCGTTCAGGGTGTGGAGCCAACTTGAGAAGCCTTTATTTGGGGGCTTTTTAATTATATAGATGATCCGTTAGTTTTTAATTTATGATATATTTAAAATATAAGAACTGAACTTATATAATTTTATGAAAATATTGTTAATTAATGGAAGCCCTAGAATGGGCAATACAGATTTAATTTTAAACAAGATAAAAGAGATAGATTGTAACAAGGTATGGCATTTCTAAATTGCCTTTACAATTGTAACGACAGCTTTGTTATATTTTTTTATATATGATATTATTTCAATAAATAAAGTAAATTTTAATTTTAAAAATATGGAAGAAGAAATAGAACTATGCTGAAAGTTGTTTAAAGAAAACAATAGGTTAGAGATAAGTTTTTAAAATAAGTTAATAGATCATATGTTTGAGAAATATTTTGAACCCATTTTAGAGAAGCAAGAAGAGGTTGACTATGTGAAAGCTAGAGAAAGAGCAGATTTTTTTATGGATAATTTTGAATTTGTTAAAGAAGAGGAAATAGTTAAAATTGATCCAAAAAGAATTAAAGATAATGTTCCGATATTTATTTCACCTGGATGGGGGGTTTCTCCAAATTCACAAAAAGAGACATTGGAAGTAATCGCAGATAAAGAAAGAAGAGTTGTCACAGTTGATTTTATTAGAGAACAAATATTGAAAGATAAAGAAGATGATGGATTACAAATAGCTGAACTTCAAAAGTCATTGGCAATTGTGCAAGCTCTAGAAAAAAGCGGGCTAGAAAAAGTTGATGCTATCGGACACTCTGAGGGTGGGCTTAACTTAGTGATAGCTGCTATGCTATATCCAGAAAAATTCAGAAATATTGTGTTAGTTGCTCCAGCAGGGATAACTGGAAAAGAGTCCTATTTAAATTTAATAAAAAGATTTACGATTGACGAGGGGATGGAGGAAATGAGATCAATTGCTAATAATATGAATTCTTTTTATGAATATTTTAAAAATCTCTCAAAGTATTTTATAAAAAATGTAAGTTTATCTAAACAAGAGATAAAAGAAATGAGCGAGTCAGATATTTTAGAGATGACAAAAGTTTTAAAACAAAAGGGTGTTGGGATTGGTGTTGTTTGCGGTGTTAATGACAAAGTTTTTCCAATAGAAAATGTTATTAATAGAGTTAATGCAAGTAATTTAGATCATTTCATTTCAACGAAAGGTAATCATGGATCCTTTATTTTTAATAAGGAACACGCTCTCTTGGCTGAAAATATTTTATCTAACATGAGAAGAGAGTAAAGTGAAATATTATTACAAAGTAAATATGAAAATTGAATTATTAGAATTTAATAATATTAATAGAGAAATTTTAAGAGGAATTTTTGTTTCTAAAAATAAAGACAAGAAAAAAGTTGCTTTAATGGTTGGCGGATTTGAAAGGTCAGCAACAACTCAAAAGAAGTTTAAAGTTTTAGCTGACAATTTGAATATTTCCTCTTTGAGATTAGATTATACTGGGATTGGTCTTTCTGATGGAGACTTTTCAGATTTAACTGTGCAGAATTTGGCAACAGATATTAAATCAGCAACAGAAGTATTAAATGAAAAAGGGTTTTTAGAGGTGATTGTAGTTTGTCATAGTTTGTCAGCTTGCGCTGTTTCTTTGATAGCAAATTGTTTTAATAAAATCGTGCTTTTTGCACCTGCTTTAAATCAGAAAGAATTATTAAGATATTGGTTTGTTGATAGTTTAGAAAAGGAAAAAGAGATTGATTGG
>JAAZMU010000116.1 GCA_012798645.1 Patescibacteria group bacterium
TGGTAGGGTCTCCAGCTTTAATCTTTGACATTTTCTTTAATAATTTTTCGTCAACAAATGGACCTTTTTTTAGACTTCTTGCCATAACTTTATTTTTTAACTCTTCTTTTTACAATTAATTTATTTGACCACTTATTTTTTCTCCTAGTTCTAACTCCTAAGGCGTGCTTACCCCATGGAGTTTTAGGATACTTAAGCCCAATAGGAGCTCTTCCTTCTCCTCCGCCATGAGGGTGGTCACAAGGATTCATGGCACTACCTCTTACAGATGGTCTTTTCCCCATATTCCTTGCACGTCCTGCTTTTCCAATTTTTGTAAACTTATGCTCTGGATTAGATACTGCTCCAATAGAGGCATAGGAACTTTCTTTAAATTTTCTAATTTCTGAAGAAGGCATTTTCAAAAGTACATAACCTTCATCATGAGCCATAACAACTGCCTTTGCCCCTGCAGACCTAACGCATTTTCCTTTTCTTCCTGGTTCTAGTTCAATATTATGGACTTCTTCTCCGTCAGGGATATTTTTAAGCTTCATTCTATTTCCAATTTTTACTTCGGTTTTATCTCCTACTTCTATTTCATCTCCAACTTCTAATCCTTTTGGTGCTAGGATATATCTTTTTTCATTGTCTGCGTATTTTATAAGGGCGATAAAAGCAGTTCTATTTGGGTCATATTCAAGTGCTTCAACCTTAGCCTTTATATTTTTTTTGTCTTGACCGAAATCAACGATTCTATACATTTTTCTTGCTCCTCCGCCAATATGTCTTACTGAAATTTTACCACTAGAATCTCTTCCTCCTGTTCTTTTTATTCTCAAAAGCAAGCTCTTTTCAGGCTTTTTGTTCTTGGTTAAAATTTTTTGAGCTTTGCTTTTTTTCATATTATTTTATGGTTAAATCAATTTGTTCCCCTTTCTTAATACGTACAAGGGCTTTTTTAAATCCTGGCTTATAACCTTCAATCAAACCTCTTCGTTTTGGTTTTTTAGGAACATTAATAATTCTAACTAATACTACATTAACATTATACTTTTTTTCAATAAAGTCTTTGATTTCAATTTTGTTTGCGTTTTTAGCTACTTCAAAAGTATAAAAGTTTTTTTCTGCTAAAGAAGAAGCTTTTTCTGTAATACAAGGCTTTTTAACTAGGTTAAAATCTTCTGACTTTATTCTATTTTCTGTTTGTTTTTTAGCCATATTAGTTTAAAAAAGTTTCTTTTATCTTTTCTACTCCTTTTTGTGTAATAACTAAATACTTATGATTTAAAATATCTAGACAATTTAAATCTTTTGCTTGAATTGTTTTAATACCTTGGATATTTCTTGCTGATTTAATAATGTTTTCATTAAGACTTTCAAGCACTATTAAGGCTGACCCATCAAGCTTTAGACTATCGATCATTTTCTTAAATTCTTTTGTTTTGATTTCCTTAAGCTCTATTGATCCAACAATTGCAAGAGTTTCATTCTTTGCTTTTTCTGAAAGCACCATAAAAAGTGCTTTTCTTCTCATTTTCTTAGGAATATCCTTTTTAAAGTTTCTTTTGTTTGTTGGACCAAAAGTTACTCCTCCGCCTACCCATAAAGGTGATCTAATAGAACCATGTCTTGCTCTTCCTGTTCCTTTTTGTCTCCAAGGCTTTCTTCCTCCTCCAGAAACCTCAGCTCTTGTTTTTGTACTAGCAATAACTTGTCTTTTGTTTGCCATTTGAGAAGTTGCAACCTGGTGAACTAAATTAGGATTTAAAGGAACTTCAAAAATGTTTTTATCTAGTAATTTTTTTGTTTCTGCTTTTGTTAAGACTTTCATAGCGCTCTAATTTCTAATAATGTTCCTCTTTTACCTGGTATAGCTCCTTTAATGGCTAAAATGTTTTTGTCCTTATCAACCTTTTTAATCTCTAAATTCTTAATTGTTATTCGCTCAGAGCCCATTCTCCCAGGCATTTTCTTTCCTTTTAAAACTCTTGAATGGCTAGTATATCCAGTTGATCCTAGTGTTCTTAAGTCATGTTTTACACCATGGGCAGGTGACTTGCTCTTAAATCCCCATCTTTTAACTCCTCCTTGAAATCCTTTTCCTTTTGAGATTCCCGAGACTTTAACCTTATCACCTTCCTTAAAAACACTAACATCAATTTTATCGCCTACTTTTTTTTCTTCTTGAATGCCTCTAAACTCTTTGACGTGTCTAAAGGGTTTTGTTTTAATTGACTTTGTAATTTTATTTTCTTTTAATTTCTCAGTTCCTACTTGAATTGCATCGTATCCATCACTTTCTTTTGTTTTCACTTGAAGTACTTGACATGGTTCAGCCAAAACTAAAGTAATTGGAACTACTTTTCCATCTTTATCAAACATTTGCGTCATCTCAATTTTTTTGGCTAGAATAAATTTCATAGTATTTCAATAAAAAATCTGAACACTAGTCCAGGTTTTTTGTTAGACCAGTTCAATCAACCCTTTCTACTATATCTCTTATAATACACTTTTTATCTCTGTGTCAACACCA